>DASWYH010000301.1:0-11970 GCA_036405095.1 Gemmata sp.
CTCCCGGCGCTCGCGCTGGCCCGCACGCCCCGGGCCGTGCGGCTCCTGGCGGCCGCGCTGCTCGCGGGCCTGCTGCTGGGCGTCCCGGCGCTGGCCTTCAGCCCGTGGACGCAGACCGTTCACGGCACCGGCCGGGCGATCGCGTTCAACCCGGTGCAGCGGGCGCAGTTCGTCATCTCGCCCATCGAGGGCCGGGTGAAGAAGTGGCACGTGGTCGAGGGCGACCGGGTCCGGGCCGGGCAACTGCTGGTCGAGCTGGTGGACAACGACCCGATGATCCTGGAGCGGCTCCGCGAGCAGGAGACGCTCGCCCTCCAGCGGCTCGCGCTGGCCGACGGCCGCGTCATCGACCAGCAGAGCCGGCTGGAGTTCGTGAAGGGCGAGCGCGAGGTGCTGCTGGCCGAGGCCGGGTACCGGGTCGAGCAGTCGGAGGCGCAGGTGCTGGTCGTCAAGCAGGAGGTCCAGCAGGCGGTCTTCAACCTGAAGCGCGAGGAGCTGGCCTACGAGCGGCTGAGCAAGCTGAGCAAGAGCGCCGTCGGCCAGGTGGTGTCCGGCGACGCGGTGGAAGAGGCCGAGCGGAAGCGCGACCTGGCCAAGGCCCAGGTGCCGCTGGTCGAGGCCCGGCTGAAGCTGGCCGAGCGGTCGCTCGACGGGGCGAAAGCGCAGCGGGACGCGACCGACAAGCGCACGAGCGGCCTGGTCCAGACGGAGGAGGCCGCGGTGAAGGGCGCCAAGAGCGAGCAGGCCGCGGTGCGGCAACAGTACAACGCGATCCGCACGCAGGTCGAGCGGCAGTCGAACCAGCGCATCCACGCCGCGGTGGACGGGGTCATCTTCCGCGTCCTGGCGAACGCGGAGGCCGGGGGGCAACTGGTCCGGGCGGGCGAGCGGCTCGCGGTGCTGGTGCCGGACGTGAGGGCCACGGCACCCGCCTTGACCGGCGACTACCACCCCGGTATCGTCGCCGAACTCACCATTGATGGGAACGACCTGCCCCTGGTGCGCACCGGCGACCGCGTCCTGCTCCAGTTCGAGGGGTGGGCGGCGGTGCAGTTCGCGGCGTACCCGGAGGCGGCGGCGGGCACCTTCGAGGGCCGCGTGTACCTCGTGGACCCGACCGCCGACGGGGCGAGCGGCCGGTTCCGCGTGCTGGTCGAGCCGGCCCCGGGGGCGGCGTGGCCCGAAGAGCAGTTCCTGCGCCAGGGGGTCCGCGCGCAGGGGTGGATCGTGCTCAAGGAAGTGAGGCTCGGGTACGAGGTGTGGCGGCTCCTGAACGGCTTCCCGCCGGTGCGCGAGGTGAAGGAGAAGTCGCCGCGGCAGCCACTCGGCCCGGTAACGAAGTAGCCCACGAGTGGGGTCCGGGGGGGAACACGATGCGGCCACGGACGGCCCTTTCACTGGCGCTCTCGTTCGGCGGGACCGGTTGCGCCACACAATCGCCGTTACCCGAAAGCGCATACGTGCGCGCGCCGCTCGCCGCGCCCCGGCTCCCGGCGCCGCCCGCCCCCCAACCGCTCCCGGCCGCACCGGCGCTCGCCCCCGGTCCCGACGCGCCGCTGCAACTGGCCGAGGTGCTCCGGAGCGTCGAGGTGGCGTTCCCCCTCCTGTACGCGGTCGAGCAGGAGCGGCTGATCGCGGCCGGCCAGCGGCTGGCGGCCGAGGGTCAGTTCGACCCGACCCTTCGCGCCGGCGCAACCGATCAGGCGGGCACGTTCTCCAGCACCCGGCTCGACGCCGGCGTCCAGCAGGCGACGCCGTTCGGCGGGGTGACCACGTTCGCCGGCTGGCGCCAGGGGCTGGGCAATTTTCCCATCTACTACGGCGAGCGGAAAACCGCCGAGGGCGGCGAGTTCCGCGCCGGGGTGTCGGTGCCGCTCTTACAGGGCCGCGACATCGACCCGCGCCGGGCCCGCCTGCGGGCGGCGCAGATCGCCGAGCGCGCGGCCGACCCGACGATCCGCCGCGCCCGACTGGACGCCTTCCGGGCCGCGGCACAGGCGTACTGGGCGTGGCAGGCGGCCGGGGCGCAGTACCGCATCGCGCAGGACCTGCTCGCGCTCGCCCAGAAGCGCCAGGCGCTGCTCGACGAGAGCCTGAAGGCGAAGCTGATCGGCGAAGCGGTGCCGACGCTCAACCGCCGGCTGGCCGCGGGTCGCGAGGGGACGCTGCTGGCCGCCGAGCGCACCTTGCAGCAGGCGGCGCTGCGGCTGTCGCTGTACCTGCGCGACTCCGCCGGCGACCCGGTGGTTCCGAAGCCGGAGTGGCTCCTCCGGGACTACCCGGACCTCGCCCCGGCCCCCCCGGACCCGCAGCAGCTCGCGGCCGACGTGGCGGCGGCCCTCGCCCGGCGCCCGGAGCTGGTGCAGTTCCAGTTCGAGAAGGAGCGGCGTGCGGTCGAGTTGCAGCTCGCGGCCAACCAGCTCCAGCCGGCGCTGAACGTGTACGCGCAGGCGGCCCAGGACGTGGGCCTCGCGAAGAAGACGTTCACCGGCGCCGGGCCGTTCGATACCGACCGCACCGCGGTCGAGGTCGGGGGCACGTTCGAGGTGCCGCTCCCGCTCCGCAGCGCCCGCGGGCAGAGCGCGGCGGCCCGCGCCCAGTTGGCGCAGCTCCTGGCCCGCGAGCGGTACGCCCGCGACGACGTGACCGCGCAGGTCCAGGACGCGGTGAGCGAACTTCAGCAGGCGTACCTGCGGGTGGGCAAGGCGCGGGACGAGTTGCGGCAGGCGCAGCGGGTGCTGGAGCTGGACACCGAGTCGTTTAAAGCGCGGCAGACGAGCCTCGTCGACCTGAACCTCCAGGAGATCGCCGCCGCCGAAGCGCAGGTCAAGGTGGTAACGCTGCTCGGCAGCTACTATCAGGCGGTCGCCAACTACCTCGCCGCGCTCGGTCTGGACGCCACCGCCCCGCAGGGCGGCGCGGTCCTACCGAACCCGGCACCCGCAACACCCGCGCCGGGGCCGTGAAGCCGGTCGCGCCACAACCACCGGCGCGGTCCCGGCCCGCTCACAAATTTGAGGCCCCCGGGGCGCCGCGGCGGTCGGAGTTCCGAAGTTGGTCTGACCCGGCTCGTTGAGCCCCGGGGGCTCAACGAGCCGGGTCAAACCGCCCCTTCGTGCGCTTCACTCGTCCGCGATTTCCTGCTGCGTCATGCAGTGCAAGGTGCCCAGCCCCCACACCAGATCGACGCAACCGATGCCGACCACCTCGCGGTTCGGGAACAGCTCGGCGAGGATGCCGAGCGCGCGCCGGTCCGCCGGGTCGTTGAAGGTCGGCACGATCACGGTCCCGTTCGCGATGTAGAAGTTCGCGTAACTCGCCGGCAACCGCACGCCGTCGAACACCAGCGGGCGGGGCATCGGGAGCGGCACCACTTCCAGCTTCGTCCCGTGCGCATCGGTCACGCCTTCCAGGCGCTCCAGGTTCTCTTGCAGGAGGGCGTAGTTCTCGTCGGCCGGGTCGGTTTCCACCACGGCCACCACGGTCCGCGGGCCGACGAACCGCGCCAGATCGTCGATGTGCCCGTGCGTGTCGTCGCCCACGATCCCGCGGTCGAGCCACAGCACCTTCTCGATGCCCAGGTACTCGGCGAACACCCGCTCGTACCCCGCGCGGCCGAGCGGCGGGTTGCGCTCTTGGGTCTTGCTCAGCAGGCACTCTTCCGTTGTGAGCAGCAGGCCCGAACCGTTCACGTCGATGCTGCCGCCTTCGAGGACGACGCGGTGCCCGTTGTGAACGGGTTGCACCGCCGGGACGCCGAGCCGCTCCGCCACGAACGCGGGCAGCCGGTCGTCCTGCAACCAGTCCGGGTACTTGGCCCACGCGTTGAAGTGCCAGTCGAGCGCGACCCGCTCGCCCGCCGGGGTCCGCACGAAGATCGGCCCCGAGTCGCGCAGCCAGGAGCGGTCCGTCGGGCGCTCCCAGAGGCGCACGCGGCCCAGATCGGCACCGGCGCGCGTGAGGATGTCGGTCGCACTGGCGGTTCGCGTGTCGTCGGGCACCACGAGGTTCACGGTCTCGTGCCGCGTGAGGGCCCGAACGATCTCCGCATAGACCCACGGGATCAGTTCGAGCTTCCCGGGCCAGTCGGAATCGCGGTGCGGCCATGCGAGCCACGTGGCCGCGTGCGGCTCCCACTCTGCGGGCATCCGGAACCGGCTCGGGTGGCGCACAATTTCTTGCGGAACCGTCATTTTTTCGCCGTGCTTGAGCTATTGTTTCGGTGAGGGGCGAAATACCGCGCGCGGTTCTCACCTCGCGCGAATCGTCACGGGCTCCGCCCGCTCTCGGGCACGAAGTTCGAATAAGCGCGTTGCGACCCGCCCGTGCCCCTCGTTAGATTTCCCGCGTCGCCCCACGGATGAACGGCCCGGTGCGTCCGGGCGTTGCACGGAGGCAACCTTTGGCACCACACCACGGCCCTATTCTACTTGTCGAAGACGACCCCGACCTGCGCAGCGCGTTCGAGTTCATGCTCCGGCGCCGGGGCTACGACGTGGTCAGCACCGGCAACGGGTTGCGGGCCATCGAACTGGCCATCGAGCACCGCCCCGCGCTCGCGGTGGTCGATCTGCTGCTCCCCGGGCAGAGCGGGTTCCAGGTGTCGTTCGCCCTCCGCGAGCGGTTCGGGGGGCGCACCCGCGTGCTGGTCATGTCGGGGTTCAGTTCCCCGCACCACCGCGACTACGCCGAAGCTTCCGGGGCGGAAATGTTCCTCGCGAAGCCCTTCTCCGAAACCGCGTTTCTGGGCGCGGTCGCCGCGCTCCACCCGCTCCCACAGGTGCCGCGCGAGCCGCGCCGAAAGGTCAAGATCGGTATGTAGAGCTTCGGGGCCAACATCGGTGATGTCAGGATAGCGATGCAGGGGGGAAGGGTGTGTAGGGAGGCCCGTTGAGCGCCCGGTCGTTGCCCCCGGCCGCCCCGATTCGGCCACGGACGATCGGATACCGAAACCCGTACTTTGA
The DNA here is from genome assembly GCA_036405095.1 of Gemmata sp. Lineage (GTDB taxonomy): Bacteria > Planctomycetota > Planctomycetia > Gemmatales > Gemmataceae > Gemmata. Next base: position 4,965 of record DASWYH010000301.1, read on the forward strand.
AGTGGTCAGTAATCAGTGATCAGTCGGGCGTCAAGCCGGTTCCGTGTGCCCTTCCGATCCCGGTGCGTGATTCCCGTCGGTTCGCCTCACTGCGCTCTGAGTGTTCCCCGGGTGGCGCTGCGCGGACCAGGGTCTGTGGGATGTAACCCTTCGAGGTAGGAACCCCGGTCGCGAGCGCACCGAGCCGGGGTCTGATTCGCACGGCGCCTTGTCCAACCAGTTCCGAACGCTCGGTGGGTACGAAAAGCCCGTTGCGCTAATGAGTGAGAAATGAGGCGGGCCGGTCCGCTTGGGAGCGGACCGGCCCGCCTCATTTCCCGCTGCCGGGTGCGTTTACGCTCGGGCGCGCTCGCGGGTCAGCGCGACGTAACCCCACAGCACGATTACCCCGCCGATCACGGACATGATCCAGCCCGGCCACATCTGATCGACGTTCGGGTTGTTCTGCCAGGTCGGCCAGATCGCCGACGAGATCAGCCCGCCGACGGCGGCCCCGATCACGCCGAGCACAATTGTGAGGAGCAACCCCAGCGACTGCCTACCGGGGACCAAGGCCCGTGCGATGAGGCCCACGATCAATCCGGTCACGATCCAACTGAGAAGCGACAACATCACAATATCCTCTGGGTGCCCAATAGGGGCTATTTGCTCGTGCGCCGGCTCCGACACTCGGAACCGTCCAGCACCCAGGGTTTCTGCAATCAGCGTGCCGCTTCGGCCCCGGCGCCCGCGTCGTTCGTCACCACAATCACCTCACAGTTGCGGTAGAAGTCGTAGTGCCGGGCAACGATCCGCGTCGGCACGGGCACATGGGGCTCCACGCGCTCCGCCCAGGTCTTCGCGGGGATGAAGACGTACCCCGGTGTCGGGATCGCGAAGAACTCCCGGACCCGTTCTGCGTTCATCACCTCGACGACCTCGCGGCGCGCGTAGAACACGAGACTCGGCTGGAACCAGTCGCAGTGCGCGAGCCGCAGGTCGCGCGACGGGTCCCCGACCCCGCTCGCGCGGACCAGTTCCTTCGGGGCCTTATACGGGTCCACAGCAAGGGCCGGGAACGCGGCCGCGAGCCCGGTGAACACGACCGCCCCCGCGGTTGCCGCGCGAACGAACCGGTCCCGATTCTGGGTCCGGAGCGCACGGGCCGTCACCGCCGCCGTGACGAGCGGAACGAGCGCGATCACCGCCCACGGCCCCAAGCCCGGAAACACGCGGGCACCCGCGGGAAACACCCTCACCGCGTCGCCCGCGGCGAGCATCCCGCCCCCAACGGCAACCGCGATGAGTGCGAGCGCCGAGACCCCAAGGGGCATCACCCATTTGGGCGGCACGAGCGCCCCCGAGCGCCACCGGGTCAGGAAACTCGCGGTGAGGATCGCCGCGGCCGGGTACAGCGGCAGGATGTAGTTCGGGAGCTTGGTCGCGGCGATCGAGAAGAACACGAGGTACGCCCCGAACCAGCAGATCAGGAACCGGAACGCGCGGGCATGAGAACCGTGCCCCAAAGGGCCGGGGAGGGGGGAGCGGGGCGGTTCCTGGACACGGGTCCCGCTGCCGGGGGCGCACGCGTCCTGGGCATCTCTTTCGGACGGGGGGGCGGGCGGTGCGGCCCCCTTCGCCCCCTTCAGCCCGTACCACAGCGCCGCGAGCAGGAACGCGCTCCACGGGGTGAACAGCACCAGCAGCGCCGCCGCGTGGTAGAAGACCGAACCGCGGTGGTTCTGCATCGGCGCCGTGAACCGGTTCAGGTTCTCGTTCCCCAGGAACGCCGTCAGCCACTGCCCCCGGGTCTCGGCCGTCACCAGCGCGTACCACGGCCCGGCGATCAGCAGGAACACCCCTCCGGCCCAGAGGATCTTGCGGTCCAAGAGCCGCCCGGGTTCGCGGTTCCACACGAAGTACAGGAGCAGCACCAGCCCCGGGAGAGCGACCCCCACCGGGCCTTTCGTGAGAACGGCCAGGGCGCACGCTGCGGCCGTGGGCACCCACCACCGGCGCGACCCGCCCTCGTGCCGCACCCAGAACGCGTAAAACGTCAGCACCGTGAACAGAAGCAGCGACGCGTCCGGCGTGGCCGCGTGCGCGAGCACGCACACTTCGAGGGCCGAGAGCAGCACCACCCCGGCGAGCACCCCCGTCGGGCGGTCGAACATGCGCCGGGCGAGTTCGTAGACGAGGAGGGCCGCCGCCCAGGACGCCAGAACGGAGGGCAGGCGCGCGGCCCACTCGTTCACCCCGAACGCGGCGAAGCTCGCGCGTTGGAGCCAGTACAGCATCACCGGCTTGGCGGTCCGGAGCTTGTAGTTGAACGTCGGGATCACCCAGGAGCCGTTCTCGCGCATCTCGCGCGCGGCCTCGGCGTTGACCCCTTCGTCCACGTCCCAGAGGCTCGGCGCGCCGAGGTTCGGCAGCGTCAGAGCGGCCCCCACGGCGATCAGAACGGCATAATCTCGGACTCGTTCCCGCATGTCGGCTCCCTCCGGGCCGGGAGCATAACGAGAGCGGGCGAACTGCGGAAGCGGAAACTGGGACCTGGTCGGTCAGGTTCACAGGGCCATGCCCTGTGAACCTTGTCGGGTTGAGTGTTTGGGGAGCTGGGTCGCCCTTCCCGGTCCGCGCCGTCGCCACGGTCTCATCCACCCTTTACGCGCCTTCGTGGGTCCGATCGCACCGGCCGCGTCTGCGGGCCGCGAGAGTCTCGCCGGTACAGCTCGATTTGAACGGCAGCGCGGAACGCCCTGGGCGCGGCAGGGGAAGAGGATCGGCCCCGCGTCGAACCGGACGGATCGCGGTAAAGGTCCACCAGGGCGTCCGCGAACCGGCCCAGGGGACTGCTGTCGGATCAGTACGTGGGGCTACCGGACCGAGGGCGGGTTCGGGAGTTGGAGCTTCGCGCGCCGGCGGGCCGCGGATCGGCCGGGGGAAGAATGACGAAGGTGGGACACCTTCCGGGGGCTACCGAACGATCTTCACCTCCTCGTACTCGTCCGGGTTCACCCCGTAATGCCGCCGGAGGTCGTTCTGGCCCACTGTCGCCCCCGTCCCGATGTACGTGTTGTCCCGTTTGTTCACGAAGTACCGCTCGTGGCGGGCATCCACCTGGTACGTCGTGCCGTCGGCGCCCGCCACCGTGTGCTCCTCTCGGATCGCGTTCACCCGCGCCCGCTGCGCCGCGTCGTCCGCGACCTGCCGGGACACCCAGGCCTGGTGCGCCGCGTCGCCCTGCCCCGTCCGCTCCTCGTGAATCCGGGTGTTCACCGCCCCGGCGCTCTGGATGTCGCGCATCCGCTGCTCGTGGCCCTGCTGCTGCAAGCGGGTCATGGACTCGGTGAACCGGAGCTGCTGCCGCCCCAGCGCCATGCGGTGCTCGTGGAGCTGCTGTTGCGTCGCTTCCCACCGCGGGTCGAACGCCCGCGAGGTCATCATCCGCAACGCGACGCGGCAGTGCGCGTCCAGTTCGCCCTCGGCGCTCACGGTCGCGACGTCCACCGTCCACATCCCGCTCCAACCGTGGACGAGCCCGTACAGACGGCACTGCATTGGTTTCCCGTGGAACACGTGCCGGAAGGTGACCTGAACCGAGGTGAGGACGCTCCCGGGGCGGCGGGTCGGGACCGTTCGCTCCGCCTCCGGGCTGTGGGTCACGGCCGCGACCTGGAAGCCGGGGGCGCGCCCGAAGCACTGGTGAACGTAGTCACCGAAGAACCGGTCCGCGGGTGTGTACGGCTGGAGCCGCATCTGCGGTGAGAACAGCATGAGCCCCGGATCGATGTACGGACTCGGCTCCATGAAGATCGGCAGCCGGGGATCGCCCAGGTAGATCAGCGCGCCCTTGTCGGGCCGGACCGCCGAGGCGATGATGCGGTTCAGTGCGTGCTCGCGCTGAAGCTGCGCGTCGTTGGTCCACCCGGCCGGCATGAGCAGCGTGAACGCCCCCTCGAGCGGCTCGGGGACCAGTACCAGGCCGTCGGTCCGAATCGGAGTAAGCATGTGGCACCCTTGCGGAGCGGGTTACCGCCTGGGCTGCTTTACCAACTCCGGCCCACCCGCCGCAAGAGGGCTGTCCGAAAGCTTGTTCCCCCGCTCCTTACTCGATCCTCGCCTACAGCTTCATTGTGACGGCCACGCCATCGGCACCGCAGTGAGTCCAACGGCGCTCATCCGCGTCTGGAGCACCAGGTTGTGAATCCGCCCCTGAAGCTATGGCCCGCGACGACCACCTTGTTCGCTCGTCGTGGCTCTCGAATTTGAACCTACCAGGGTCGGGGCCGCCCCGGCGCCCATTGAGGTCGGATCGCTGGACGTATTTCGGCGAGCCGTCGGCTACCGGGGTCGAGGCCGCCCCGGCGCGCATTGAGGTGTCATGACGGACGACCAACTCAATGAGATCGAGGCCGCCCTCGGCGTTGTGCTCCCACCCGCTTACCGCCAGGTCAGCCTGTCGTTTCCGTTCCGGCCTATTGGCTCGGATCGGGTGTACTGGTTCTACGATGGCCCCGAGCACGTCATCCACGACACCCGCTGCTCGCATGAGGACGGCGGTTACATCGGCCCCGAGTTGCTCCCACGGTATGTGGCCATCGGGCAGAGCGCGGCCGGCGACTCCTACCTGCTCGACCTTGTGGCCGGTGGCTTGCCTCAGTCACGAAACGTACGCCGTGGAGCCGATGTGGCCCACGTTCCAGGGGTTCGTGGCCGAGTGGGTGCGGACACCATCGGAAGTGGGAAGTCACATCGCGGCCGATTACGAAACGAGAAGGAGCTGGTGGCGGTGCTACTGGAAAATGGCCGGGCTCATCGCTCTGCTCTCCTTCGTGCTCCCGCTGCTGTTGCTGTGCCTGGCGACCGCTCGGTGAGGCTTAAACCACAACGGGCCAGGAAACCCGGCCCGCTTTGCCACCGGCACCGGCATCAAACCGCCGAGGCCGCATTCCCGCGGATCTCGTTCGCGAGCTCCGAGACGTCGCGCAGCGAGTCGCCGTTCGTGCCGTTGATCCTCCGCCCGTCCACTTCGACCGTGAACTCGCCCTTGTTGCCGTCCACCACGCTGACCTTTGTATTCGGGTCGTTCCGCAACTGGGCGGCGACCTGGTCCGTATGGTTGCCGATATTCTGGCACACCGGGCAACGGCGAATGGTGACGTTCTTCATGTCTGCCTCCGTTGGGGAGATGGGCATGAGGAGAGTTGCAACAAAGGTGCCGCCCCCCTCGGGTTCGCGGGAAGCCGCCCGTCAGTCATTCGTCCCACTGGCGTACCGATTCACGCGCTCTTGTGTATCATCGCCCAGAACGGTGAAGAACGTCAGGACCCAGCGACCCACACGCACGCGGGCACCTCGTTTCGGCGCGACGACCCGGACCTGCAAGCCAATATCGATCCGGGTGAACTTCCAGGAGCAGGATCCGGAACTACAGATCGGGGATTGCACGGGCGCCGGTACCCCGGCCGCACGACCCGTGCCAAGGGTGTGCCGCCCGCGAAAGACGCCCGGCGGGACGTGGCCGGAGCCGAGGAAAATTGAGCCGCCGACCAGGTGACATGGAGAGGGCCGCGACCTGGGTGCCGCGGCCCTCGGTGTTTTGTGTCGCGAGGGGGACATAAATTTCCGGCTCGTGTGGCGTCCGACAGGGGGATGTGCATTTGTGCATTTCGGGTCACAAAGGCCAGTTCCGAACACCGGCATGCCGATTGCACAATTACTTCCGCCGGATAACCCGGAAGCCAACACAGGAGACCACCATGTCGGACATTAAAGATAAAGTCTCGAACGCCGCTCAGGCCGTTGCGGACGCCGCGAAGAACGTCGGGCACAAGATCGCCGAAGGCGCGTCCGAGGCCACGGCCTATGTGAAGGAGAAGGCCGGGATCGGGTGCGCCGACAAGGGCGACAACCAGGGCGTGGCTGGAATCAAGGAGCGCATGGAAGTGTACGCCTCCTGCGGCAAGAAGGTCGGGGTCGTCGACCACCTCGAGGGCAGCGCCATTAAGCTCACCAGGAAAGACAGCCCGGACGGACAGCACCACTTCGTGCCGACCGCTTGGGTCGGCCGGGTGCACGAGGACCACGTCCACCTGACCAAGAACTCGGTCGAGACCGAGAGCGGGTGGAAGTCGGACGCCGCGTCTTGCGCGAGTTGCGGCGCGTAAACGCGAATCCGAAGCCGCTCGAACCCGCACCGTGCGGCGCGGGTTCGTTCATTTCGTGCCTTCTTCTTTGTTCGCGGCGACACGCCGGGCGCAAATGGTTCCGCCACACGAATGGCGCCCCCACAGAAGTCCCCATGAGCACCGCTCAACCGATCACCCGCAAGTCCCCAAGCCCGTCACCGAAACTCCGCTCACACTCACCTACCTCCTTTAAGTCACCAAGGTCGTCGGCGTGCGTGGGCCGCGCAGCCAGGATGCACCAGGCGCCTCCGCCCCGAGGACGGCTCTCCTCGCTCGCGAGCTGAACCATCCGCTGGGCGGATTACGGACCGAGGCATTCTATCAAGCCTTCAATAGTCCTTCATTTTTTCACAGTTAAGCGTTTCGAGGCAAACCTCTGGTGGTGACGATTTAGCTCTCCCGATTTGGAGAGCTCCTCGTGCTGGCGCGCCACGCGATCTCGGATACGGCGATATGCGCTCTCCATCACCAACGATTCGTTCGCCAATGCGCCAGGTGGTTCGCTTTCGGACAGCGAGCAGGCCCAGCCGATTTCGCGACTACCAGCGTGCCGGTCGTTCGCTCTTCCGGGTAAGTATCTCACTTTGGCGCAGCACAGCTGATGTGTCTTGACGAACCCCTCGTTGGGCTTTCCGCCCGTTACCGTGCGGGTTTCCGTCAGAATTTTGGCGCCCCGATGTCCGTACCTTCCATAACGAAACACGGAACCACCCGAACGCCCGGCAGGGGACCAAGAAAAGACCTGCTTCCCTCCCGGAGAGCCCAGAAGCTGAAGCAGCTGTGTGGTTCAGCTCGCTTGGGATCAGTTCAATCGGCTTCTTCGCAAGAACTAAGGG
>DASWYH010000302.1:0-4727 GCA_036405095.1 Gemmata sp.
GCTCGCGGTGCTGGTCCCCAAGGTGCCCCTCATCGTTCTCGACGAGCCGACCAACACGCTCGACCCCACGATGCGGGACGAACTGCTCGCCCAACTCAAGGGCGCCCGGGACCGCGGGCAGGCGGTGCTGTTCTCGTCGCACGTGCTCCAGGAGGTCGAGGCGGTGTGCGACCGGGTCGCGGTGCTGCGCCGCGGCGAGCTGGTTCACGTGCAGCACATGAGCGAGCTGCGCGAGGGCCGGGTCGTGAGCGCCCGGCTGCTCGGCGCGCGGCCCCCGAGTGGCCCCGGGGGTGTGGAACTCGGCGCGGATGAGCTGACGAGCGACGGGCGCCTCCAGCTCACGTTCCGCGGCCCGCTCCGGGTGCTGCTCGAATGGCTCGCCCCGCTGGCGCTCGCCGACCTCGTGATCGAGCCGCAGGGGCTGGCCCCGATCTACAAGAAGTACCACGGGTAGGCGCATGACCTTCATCCTCGTTCGCAAGCTGCTCCGCGATGTGCGCCCGGCCCTCATCGCCGTGAGCGTCGTGCTGTTCATCTTCGCGGCGTTCTGGGTGAAGATCACCCAGCGCGTGACCACCGAAATTTCGCCCATGTTCGAGGTCATTTCGAAGGTGTCGTTCGGCGACCCGAAGCGGATCGAGAAGCTGCTGCTCGCCGGTCCGAGCAAGGTGTCGCAGGCCGCGCTCGGGTGGGGCGACCTGAACTTTTCCAGGCCCACCGAGTTCCTGGCGATCGGGCTGCTGCACCCGGTGCTGCTGGTCCTGTGCGTGGTGTGGTGCGTGGGCCGCGCGGCCGGGGCCGTGGCCGGCGAACTCGACCGCGGCACGATGGAGCTGCTCATGTCGCAGCCGGTCCCGCGGCACCGGCTCTTACTCGCGCACCTCATCGTGGACGCGATCGTGCTGCCGGTGCTGTGTCTGGCGTTCTTCGCGGGCACGCAGGCCGGGCTCGAAGCGGTCGGGCCGTTCGTGCGGGACTACACCATGTTGAAAGAGCTTCCGGGGGCGGAAAAGATCATCGACGACCCGACCCCGCTCGAAGTTCGCGCGACCGGCGAACTCCTGGGCCTGGTGAACACGCTGGGGCTGATGTTCGCGATCAGCGGGATGACGCTCGCGCTCTCCGCCTGGGGCCGCAGCCGGTGGAAGGTGATCGGGTACGCGGTGCTGGTGCTCGTCGTGATGTTCGTGGCGAACACGATCGGCCAGTTGTGGGCGCCCGCCGGGTGGGTGCGCCCGCTCACGCTCTTCTACTACTACCAGCCGCAGCGGCTCATGATCGACGGCACGTGGTGCGTCGATCTGGGCAAGACCTGGCCCCTCGGCGGCTCGCTCCCCGTGCCGGCGGCGGGGGTGCTGTTCGCGGTCGGCGCGGCGGGGCACGCGCTGGCCCTGCGGGTGTTCACGCGCCGCGATCTACCGGCCCCGCTGTGAAGGACCGCAAGAAGGCACCGGGCCACAAAGGCACAGAGGACAAAGACAGGCCCGAAGCCCCGATGCCTTTGCCTTTGTGTCTTCCTCTGTGCCCTCTGTGTGTTTGTGGTTCGGTGCCTTTATTGTGGTAGTTCGTGGTCTCGTTTCGGGTGTCGGGTCGGACCCGACACCGAAAACGGACCGGCACCAGGCGCCGGGAAGCGTCCTAACTTGTTTCTCGGTTGATGGTTCGGGCGCCTTGAAAAAACGCTGCGGTTGGTGTTGACAGATCGCGGGTCGCGGCTCAATATATTCACGAGTTCTGCCTCTTCTCTGTTCCGGCCCCACCGTACCGCGGCGCAAGCTGAGATACGGTGGGGTTTTCTCTTTCGCTCCGCCCGCTCCGGACCACCTCGTCCCGCTCCCGGGGCGAGCGGGGACCGTGTCGAGCGGTCGGTTGATCGTGACCCGTTCGACCGCTGGAGAGCGCCGTGCAAGGCCCTGCGAAACCCGCGAACCTCGATGACCCCGCCCTCTACACCAACCGCGACTTGAGCTGGCTGGAGTTCAACCGCCGGGTGCTCGAAGAGGCGCAGGACCCGACCGTCCCGATGCTGGAGCGGCTCAAGTTCCTCGCCATCTTCAGCTCCAACCTGGACGAGTTCTACATGGTGCGGGTGGGGGGCATCCAGCAGAAGGTGCAGGCGAACCTGCCGATCGGGTCCGGGGCCGACCAGATGTCGCCCAAGACCCAACTGGAACAGGTGCGCGCGGTCACCCGCGAGCTGGTGACCGAACAGTACCGGGTGCTGCACCAGGAGGTGCTGCCCGTGCTCGCCGCCCGCGGGATCAGCGTCCGCACCACCGACCAGCTCTCCGACGCGGACCGGGCGCACATCCGGGACCTGTTCACGCGCGAGATCTTCCCGGTCCTGACCCCGCTGTCCACGGACCCGGCGCACCCGTTCCCGCACCTCCAGAACAAGTCCCTCAACCTCGCGGTGCTGCTGCACCGGCCCCACGACGCCGACCCGGTGTACGCGGTCGTTCAGGTGCCCAGTGTGCTCCCGCGGTTCCTGCCCCTGCCGGACGGAGCGGGTGCGGGCGGCGAGGGCAAAGCGCCGAACGGGAACGGCGAGCCCCCTTCGCTGCCCCCGGTCCACGCCCTGGCGCCCGCGACCCACGCCTTTTTCCCGCTGGAAGACGCGATCCGCCTGCACCTCGCGGAACTCTTCCCCGGGCTGGAGATCGGGCGCGCGGTCGCGTTCCGGGTCACCCGCGACAGCGAGTACGAGCTGGACGACGAGGTGGACGACCTGCTCGAGGAGATCGAGGCGCACGTCCGCGCGCGGCGCCGGGGGCACCCGGTGCGGCTGGAGATCGACGCCGACGCGCCGGCGGACATGCTCGTGTTCCTCACCGACGGGCTGAACCTGAAGCTCGCCGACGTGTGCCCGAGTCCCGGCCCGCTCGACCTCACCGGGCTGTTCCAGATCCACGGCGTGCCCGGGTTCGCGGAGCTGCGGGACCCGCCGTTCACCCCGGCCCCGGTCGCCGCGTTCGCCCAGGCCAGCAACCCGTGGTCGGTCATCCGCGGGCGCGACGTGCTCGTGTTCCACCCGTTCGAGTCGTTCGCCCCGGTGGTCGAGTTCATCGAGGCCGCCGCCGGCGACGACCGGGTCCTCGCGATCAAGCAGACCCTGTACCGCACCAGCAGCGACTCGCCCATCGTGCGCGCGCTCCAGCGGGCCGCGGACCGCGGGAAGCAGGTGACCGCCGTTGTGGAGCTGAAGGCGCGCATGGACGAGGAGCGGAACATCCTCTGGGCGCGCGAGCTGGAAAAGGCCGGGGTCCACGTGGTGTTCGGGTTCGTGGGCCTGAAGACGCACTGCAAGGTGTCGCTCGTGGTGCGGCGGGACGAGGACCACACGATCCGCCGGTACGTCCACCTCGGCACCGGGAACTACAACCCGCAGACCGCGCGCGTGTACACGGACCTGGGGCTGTTCACCTGCAACCCGGACGTGGCGGAGGACGCGACGCTCCTGTTCAACCACCTCACGGCCAGCACCACGCTGCCGCCGATGCGGAAGCTGCTCGTGGCCCCGTCGCGGCTGCAAACGCAGATGATCGAGAAGATCGACCGCGAGACCGCGAACCAGAGGGCCGGCAAGCCCGCGGGGCTGCTGGTGAAGGTGAACGGGATCCTCGAACCGGCGGTGGTGAAGGCGCTCTACCGCGCGAGCCAGGCGGGCGTGAAGATCGAGATCGCGTGCCGGGGCATCTGCTCGCTGCGCCCCGGGATCCCCGGGGTGAGCGAGAACATCCGCGTCATCTCCGTGGTGGACCGGTTCCTGGAGCACAGCCGCATCTTCTACTTCGAGAACGGGGGCAGCCCGGAAGTGTACGTGGGCAGCGCGGACTGGATGGACCGCAACCTGAGCCGCCGGGTGGAGGTGGTGTTCCCGATCGAGCAACCGGACCTGAAGCAGCGGGTGATCGACGTGCTGCGGACCACGCTGGCGGACACCGCGAAGGCCCGCGAACTGTTACCGGACGGGCGCTACCGCCGGGCCGCGCCCGCCGAGGGCCAGCCCGCGGTGCGGAGCCAGCTCCGGTTCCTGGAACAGGTGAACGAGCCGCCGCCCGCGCCCCCGCCCCCCACCGCGCCGAAACCGGTCCGGCGCCCCAAAAAGCGGTAGCCCCAGGGCTCGCGCCCGGGGCTCTTTTCGGCGCTATTCGTTCCCGCCGGGCTTCGGCGCGACCGGCTTGGCCGGCATCGCGACCGGGGCCGCGGCGTGCGGGTTGGTCGGCGCGGCGATCGGGTAGTCGCTCGGGTTGTACCCGCAGTCGCACTTGCCCCCGATGTGCTGGCAGCCGAGCCCGGCCGCCAACGCGGTAACAACTGACATCAACGCGATGTATCGGCGCATGACTTCGGCCCGTCCGTAGGCGGAGTTGTTTGAGGGAACTCTCACGGCCGCCGCCGGGGTGAGCGCCGGAGAACCGGCGCCCAGCCCCGACGGCAGCACGGGAGGGTGAACGCACCAATGGCCCACTTCCGTGTGCGAACCACTAGCGGCCGGGTGGGTGTTGGACTCCGCCGCTACCGCACCCGACGCCGGTTATATCGACGGGCGCCGTTACCCGGGTTCACTCGTTTCTGCGGAGTCGCGCGGTTTCTCGCGCCCGCCCACCTAAACTGACTGTGCGAGCGGGTCGGGCGTGACGATGTTTCGCGCCGACCGACCAAGAAGGAAAAAGGAGCGCCGTGGACGCCATCATCCTCGCGGCCGGGAAGGGGACCCGCCTCCG
>DASWYH010000303.1:0-4876 GCA_036405095.1 Gemmata sp.
CGTGCCGCATGCCAGCAGCCCGATGCTCACCGCCACGAGGACCAAGCCCAGCATCAGTTTGTGGCGCAAGCGACGGCGAGCCACGCGACGACCTCCTGCCAAAACCTGCTCGTCCGTGAACAGGGCTCCAACACCCCGGGAGACAGCCCGGTCCGGTGAAGGCGGCGGACTTTACCAATTGCGTTCTTACAAAACGAGAGCAACTTTTTCCGATCGCCAACTTTGGCCCCGGCGGAGGGAACCGGGCGCTCGCATGGTCGCGAAAGCCCCGTTCGCGGGCCAACCCGCACTCATACGCGGAACGGCCCTGATGCGCGCGCCCGTTGGCGGTGTCGCGGAGCAGCGAAAGGCGCACACGGCCTTTCGGCCGAAGCCCGATTTCGTGAAATAGTTTGAATCAAATCCCGGCCCCGAGGCACTTATCTTGTAAACCCGGAGGTGATCGTGTCGCAGCGTGTGCGCGGACTGTTGGACCGGTTGCTCGCCCGGCAGCGCGAGACCGCCGGCGACGGCGTCCCCGATGCCGAACTCCTGCGCCGGTTCGCGCGCGAGCGCGACGAGGCCGCGTTCGAGTTGCTCGTCTGGCGCCACGGGCCGATGGTGCTCGACCTGTGCCGGCGCGCGGTCCGCGACGAGCAGCGCGCGGAAGACGCATTTCAAGCCGTGTTCCTCGTGCTCGCGCGCAAGGCCGGCGGCGTCCGCGGGAACCTCGGCGGGTGGCTGTTCAGGGTGGCCCGCCGGGTGGCGCACCGGGCCGCCACACGCCACACGGCCACCGCGCCGCCCCTCGAAACCGCGGCCCCCGCCCTTCCCGACCCGGTCGAGCGGGCCGAACTGTACGCCCTTCTGGACGACGCAATCGCTCGGCTCCCCGAGCGGCTGCGCAAACCCGTCGTGCTGTGCTACCTCGGCGGGCACTCCACCGAAGACGCCGCGCGCGAACTCGGGTGCCCCCGCGGCACGGTGCTGTCGCGCCTCGCGACCGCGCGCAAGTGCCTCGCCAAACGGCTCGCCCGCCGCGGGGTCACGCTCCCCACGGTTCTGGCGGTCAGCGGCGCCGGCGGGCTCACCCCGCGCACCGTTTCTGCCGCGCTCGCCAGCGTGCGCCAGTATGCACTCGATCCTGGTGCCATTACGATCCCGATTTCCCTGGCCAACGGAGTACTTCACGCGATGAACCGCACAACCCTTCTGACCGCACTCGGGGCGAGCCTCGCTTTGGCGCTCGCGTCCGGCGTCGGCCTCGTGGTCGCGCAAAACGGGCCGCCCGCGGCGGTCGCCAGCGGGGCCGCGGGCACACCCGCCGCGCCCCCGGCACCGCCCACGAAGCCGGCCCCCGATGTGGCGGAACAGGAAGCCGAAAAGAGGCTGACGAAATTGGAACGGTTCCGGAGCGGGCTCCAACAGGAAATCGATCTCATCGAAAAGCAGATCCAGCTAATCGAGCGCGAAAACAAAAAGGGCGAAGGTGCGCTCCTGAAACTTCACGCGCGACTCGCTGACGTTGAGCGCGTGGTGCTAAACACCGAGCGGGACATCGCCCGGTTGGAGAGCGAAGTCCGGGTGCTTCAAAAGCTCATTCGCGACAAAGAAACCCCAGTTGAGCCGACCCCTGCCGCCGTGGAACAGGCGCTCGCCCGTGATCCGGCGATCGCCGCCGCGGCGTTTAAACTCAAAGAATCGCAAGCGCGCCTGGAACGTGCGCAGGGTAACAGCGCCAATCCCCTCGCGCCCGCCCTCAAAGACCTGAAAGCCACCGTTGCCGCTCACGAAAAGGAGCTCCAAGCGCTGAGAGCGGAGGCGACCGCCGGTGTCGTTACCAAACTCAAAGCCGCAGAAGCCGAGGCGCAAAAAAAGCGGCTCGAAGAACTCACGCTTCAAATCACGGTCAAGCAGGAAGAGCGCAACAAGCTGCGTCAGGAGCGCGACACCATCAAGAAGGTGATGGACGCGACTGCGGTTCCGGATGTTAGGGCGGAAGAGCTGTGGAGGTCAATTGAACCGCACCGCGAGATGCTCGCCAAGGTGCAGCGCGAGATCATGTTGATCCAGGCACAGCGAAAAGGGATATCGTTTAATGAACAGAACAGCACAGATGCGAAGCTGGATGCGATTTTGAGGGAACTCGCGACGCTGAGGAAGGAAGTGAAAGAGCTGAAAGAGAAGAAGTGAAAAAGGCCGGGCCGGTGAGCCTTCGGAGACGCTGCCAACCCCTTGACTCACCGGCCCAACACAATCGCTCCCACATTGAAGAGGGTCGCTGCCAAACTCCCCTCCTCACCCTATCCGATGCGCGCCGCGGCCGAGTTATTGTCACCGCCCCAAACTTTTTTCGCTTGCAAGCGCATCCCCATCGCGCATCATCAGTTCCGACGCGCCCTTTTCTTCTGGAACCCACCCATGAACACGCTCTCCCGTCGCTCTTTTCTTGCCGGCGCCGCCGGGGTCGTCGCCGCGGGTGCCATTCACCCCGCCCCGGCTAGTGCCGCTGAGGCCGCCAAGTTCAAACTCGGAATCGTCACCTACAACGTCCCCAAAGATTGGGACCTGCCCACGCTGCTGAAAGTGTGCAAGGAAGTCGGGATCGCGGCCGTCGAGTGCCGCACCACGCACAAACACGGGGTCGAGCCCAAACTCACCGCCGCGGAGCGCAAAGAGGTCAAGAAACAGTTCGCGGACGCGGGTGTCGTGTTCTGGGGGTGCGGCAGCACCTGCGAGTTCCACTCCGACAAGCCCGAAGTGGTGAAGAAGAACATTGAAGAGTGTAAGCGGTTCATCCAGCTCGTTCACGACCTGGGCGGAACCGGCGTGAAGGTCCGCCCGAACGGTGTTCCGAAGGGCGCCGACGAACAGAAGACCTTCGAGCAAATCGGGAAGGCGCTTCAGGAGTGCGGAAAGGCCGCCGGGTCCGCGGGGGTCGAAATCTGGGTGGAGGTTCACGGCGCGGTCACGCAAGTTCCGAAGAACATGAAGGCCATCATGACCGCGTGCGACCACAAGAGCGTTGGTGTCACGTGGAACTCGAACGCGACCGACGTGACGAACAAATCGGTCGCGGGGGCGTTCGAGTTGCTCCAACCGTGGATCAAGTCGTGCCACATTAACGACCTGACCAACGACGCCAAGGGTACGTACCCTTATCGCGAGCTATTCAAGCTGCTCCGCGGGATCGGCTACGACCGCTACACGCTGTGCGAGGTCGGCACCGCGTACCCCGATGTGGCGAAGGGCACTGAGTTCCTGAAGGGCTACAAGAAGCTGTGGGACGAACTCACACGGGCCTGAAAGCGGTCCCGTGGCGACACCCCTGGGCGCACACAAAAGTCACCACTGCCCGCCGTCGTCGAACGGGCGCGTGGTCGGCGGCTTTTCGTCCCCGCGGCGCGCGGCCCGGGCCTTCAGCACCGCGTCCGCGAGTTCCAAATCGTCCTTCGTCGTGATCTTGAAGTTCAGCGGCGACCCGGGCACCACCACCACCGAGTGCCCGAGCGCCTCGATCAGTTGCGCGTCGTCGGTGATGGGCACGGTCAGCGCGCCGCGCCGGGCGTACGCCTCGGCGAGCCAGTCGCGGCGGAACACCTGCGGCGTCTGCGCCTGCCACACCCCCGCGCGCGGCACCGTCCCCGTGATCCGGTTCGTTTCGGCCTCGACCTGCTTCAGGGTGTCGGCCACGGGAACGGCGAGCATCGCGGCCCCGTGCGCGCTCGCGGCCGTCACCACGGCGTCCACCAGGGCCGGCGTGACCAGGGGCCGCACCGCATCGTGAACGGCCACAAGGGGCACGCTCTCGGGCACGCGGGCCAGCGCGTTCGCGACCGACTCGAAGCGCTCGGAGCCGCCGGGAACCACTTCGGCGTTGGCGAACGCGACCAGGTGCCCGAACCGCGTGCGGAAGTCGTCGCGGTCCTCGGGCGCGATCACCACGTAGACCTTGCTCACATCGTCGCGGTTCCAGAACGCTTCCGCCGTGCGCAGCCACACCGGGCGCCCGTCGAGCGCGACAAAGGGCTTCTTCTCGGCGCCGCCGAACCGCGACGACCGCCCGGCGGCCGGGATGATAACCGCGAACAGCGACATGGCGCCCCCTCATCGTTCCGCATTTCAAGCGGTAACTGTTCCTCGTTTTAGCAGCCGCTCCCACTCCGCGAACAGCGCCCGCCACTGGAACACGGCGGACTCGCGCCGCGCCAGCTCGCGCTCCACGGACGCGGTGAGTTCGCCCGCAGCGCCCAGGCGCGCCTCCCACTCGGCCAAACGCGACTCGATCCGGGCGAGCGCGGGCAACTCGCCCTCCCCCGCCGACGGCGCAACGGCTCGCTCCAGCCGGTCGTCGCGCCGATCGAGGGTGAGAACGGCGGACGCAAGAGCGGCGTCCATCCGGTCCAGGGCCGCAGTCCATTCGGCGAGCGGGAGCAGGCTCATCGGTCTCGTTCCCGGGCGGTGTGGGCAAGCTGCGCGCTTGGTAGCCACCCGCCCCCTTCGTAACAAGCCGAATTTGTTCTCACATTTTGCTTGCGTCGGTTGCGGGCGCTTGCTATCCGCGTTCCCGGTGGGGGAGCCGTGCAGGGACCCGACGGGGGTCGGGTTCGTGCGCGGAAGAGGACCGGGGCAACGCGGGCGCGGCCACTCAACGGGCGGCGCGTGCGTTGGGGGGAGGATACGCCGTGTACGTTGCCTGCTCGACGCTAAGCTTCAGCAAGGTGTCGCTGGAGGATGCCCTTCGCACCGTCCGCGAGATGCGGTTCACGAAGGCCGACCTGGCGATCCACGACGGCGGCCCGCACCTCACGCCCGAGGAGGTGTGCGCGGACCTCGCGCGCTGTGCCCAGCGGTTGAAGTCGGCGAACCTGCCGCTCGCGGCCATTCACCTGGTGAC
>DASWYH010000304.1:0-2091 GCA_036405095.1 Gemmata sp.
CGCGGCGCTCGCCGCTGCGTTCTCAGTGGACATTGGGCGCGGGGGAAGGGGACCTTCAAGGCGACGAAGAAGCGGATCTGGCCGAACCGCAGCGCAGTTCGAAGGGCGGAACTCGATTTCCCGGCGACCCGTGACGGCATCAGCGCGCCCGAGCCGCGTGTCATTTTATGGCGGGGAACTTCTCGGGGCTGCTCCCGCTTGCGATCGGACCCCGGTTAACGGCTTTCGGTCTTGATCGAACCGAGTTCTCTGAGCGAAGGACCGTCCGGAATGCGTCGCAGCCCGCTCGCCCGGTGGTATCCTTATGCCGCTCCGCGCTGGTCCGGCGCAGAGCGCAATTCGGCTGAACACGGAAGAACTCACACCGGGCGAAACCCACCCACTACTCCGGCGGGCTCGGGGGTTCGGCGGGGGTCGTCGCTTGGCCTTTCTCCAGCAGGTTCTTGATCTCGCCGAGCCGGTCGTACAGCGAGAACCCGAGGAGGATCAGCTCGCAGTACACGCGCACCATGAAGATGCCCAGCGGCACAAAGATGACCGCCGAGCACAACCCGCCGAGGATCGTTGCGCCGGTTCCCTGAATGACCCCGTAACCGACAGTTGCCAAGCCAAAGAGCAGGACGCCGAAAACCGAAATGAAGAAGATGAGCTTCACGAACAGAGGCGCGACGAACTCCCTGAAGAACAGGAAGTCCGTAACGATGTTCTTCTGACCGCCTTTTTTCTTCGCTTTCCGGGCGGGCAGCGCGTCGAAATCGTCCGCGTCTTCGGGGGCTGCGGCCTTCGTCGGTTTCGCCTTTTTCGGACCCGAAACCTCTTCGTCTTCGATGCGGCCCCGTGCCGGCTTCGCCACTTTTTTGGCCGCCTTCGGGGGCCGGGGCTCGTCTTCGTCGTCGGCGCCGGAGCCGAAATCGAACGCCCCACCTCCGCCCGTTGCGGGGGCCGCAACCTCGGCCGGCGGCGCGGACGCCGGTGGGTTCTGGTAGTCGAGCCCCTCGGCCGTCACGGTGAGCGGGGTGCCGCAATTTTTGCAGGTGAACTTGCGGCCGACCGCTGCGGCGCTCACGTTGTACGCGGTGTCGCACTTTGGGCAGGTGTTCTTCATCGCGGGCTCTTTGTGGGCGGGAAGAGTTGGTGTGGGTGAGACCGGGATTGGCCCTCTTAGGGTTGCCGGTGCCCGGGTCACACAAGCACGGGGCCGCTGACTAAATTCGCTACATTTTCAAGACTATGCGCGTTGTGGCCTTTCTGCAAGGGTGGGCGGGTCCGGTCCACCTGACGGGCGCCGGAGGACCTGCAGGGCGCCCGTCCAGCAGGTCTCGAACGTTCTCGCTCCAACCGCCCCATTCCCAAGGCGGGGCCGGCGGCTGTTCGTCCGGAGGGTTCCCGGTCCCGGCGACCGGCGGCTCGCGCGTGGGGTGGGTCGCTTCCGCGGGTGGTTCGGGCGAAGTGCCCGGTCGGGCGCCCGGGAGCGTCAGAAAATCGGCGCCGGCGGGTCGCTTTCTGGGTCAGAACCGGTTCGCCCCGACGAACCAGAAATGAGGCCGATCGCGCGATGCATCCGGCCGGGGGCGAACGTTGAGACATGTACCAACCCGACGTGTTTGCGACCGGGAGCCCTGCGCATGTTCATTTGCGGTCGGGTGGCGGAGCTGGCCCATGTTCGATCGATTGGTAGGGGAGTTGAGCGGGCGAGGGGTGAGCATCGTTATGGGGTTGGTGATCGGCGGGCTCATCACGGCCCTGGTCGGTCGCTGGCGCCGGTACCGACAGCGGCAGCGCATCCTGTGCGGCGACGCCCGCGATACGGTTGTCATCCACCAGCACGTTATCGAACCCGTACCCGCAACGGATGGCCCCGGCGGACGCGCGCCGGGCACCCTTCGCGTCCGAACGGTGGGGCAAGCGGGCCTCGATCGGGTGGTTCCCAACGGGCACCTCGCTGCGGTCCTGCTCCGCCGGGCGTTCCAGGTCGACGCCCGGAGCACCCTGATCTCGATGGACGGCGCCGAGGGCTCGTTTCTGCTGGAAACGTTGACCAATTTCGTTTGCGACCGGGTGGCCAACGCGCCATTCGAGCGCGACCTGTAC
>DASWYH010000305.1:0-1992 GCA_036405095.1 Gemmata sp.
CTTCACGGCCGACAGCTTGAACTCAGCCGTGTACGTCGAACGCTTGCGAGGCATCGGTGGACTCCTTGGCTTGAGTCTACACCGCTAACCTCGTGTCCACCAAACTTGGGGAACCTCACGGGAATGACGGAACTCAGCCCGATGTTGACCACTTGCACGGCGTCGGTGTGTTGTGCGTGCGTCAGCGCCCAAAGGAGGGGCTCGAAAGCGTAGCCGAGGGATTGATTGCTGACCTCTCCGGCCGATGCAACGTCACACTCTTCAGTTGGTATGCGGTAGCAATACAGATCGACTTCGGGCGCCATCCCCATTCCCGGTCGCCCAATCAATTCGGCCATCACGGTCCCGTGGCCGTAAGGGTCGTCACCCGTGTAGTCATTGACACGGAAAGGGACAGTAGAATTGCCACTCGCACGGTCGTTACGGTAAACCTCAGCCACGGGTCCGGCCAGAGACACGTGGTAAACTGCACGGACACTCTGCAAAAGCCAGTGGCGATCTTTGAGGAATACGCCAGTATCAATCACGGCAACCCCGACACCTTTTCCCGTGAGAATGGGGCCGGGGCCGTTACCCATATCGGGCATCTGAGGCGGACCGGAATAGTTGATCGCCTCAAGGTGTAGCCCGGGTAGGGGTGGAACTCCAATCGACATGACAAAGCGCGTCCTGAACAGATCCCGTGCGAGGCGTAAGGGATCGTTCGGATAAGTTAGCCCTCCCCTGTCCCAAGCACGATGATGAATCACCCGCTGCCTACTTTTTCACGAACCACCACGCCGATGCCGGAAGGGCGTACCGCGTGAGCGTGCTCAGCCGAACAGCGCGCGGACCGGTTTTCCCCCGTCGGTGATGGGGACCGGGCGCGCCCCGTCGTGCAACTCCTTCGCCGGGTCGATGCCCAGCGCCGCGTGAATCGTGGCGTGGAAGTCCGGAACCGATACCCCGTTCTCCACGATCTTCTTCCCGGTATCGTCGGTGGTTCCGAAGGCGCCGCGGTGCCTCAACCCGCCGCCCGCGAGCACGAGCGAGAAGGCCGTCCCCTGGTGCCCTCGGCCCCCACCACCATCGAACTCCGGCGGGCGCCCGAACTCCGTACCGATCACGATCAGGGTGGTGTCGAGTTTCTTGCGGGATTCGAGATCGCGGATCAACCCGGACAGAGCGGCGTCGAGTTCCTGAATGAGGAGGTGCTGTTTGTTGATCCCGTCGTTGTGAACGTCCCAGCCGGTGCCGTTGAGGAAGTTCAGGTTGTGTGACACCTCGACGAACCGCACCCCGGCTTCCACGAGCCGGCGCGCCAGCAGGCACCGCTGGCCGAATTCGCCGCCGTAGCTTTCGCGCACCTTTGCGGGTTCGGTCCTCAGGTCGAAGTGTTTGAGGAACGTCGGCCCCGCGAGCCGCAGCGCCTCGGCTTGCGCGGCCTCGTACTCGGCCGTCGCCGACCCGGCCGGACTTTTCCCGCCAACGGCTTCGAGCAGTTTGCGGCGCTCGGCGGCGCGTTTGTCGCTCACGTCCGCAGGGCGGGTGAAGCCGGCCGGGCCGGAATTCGTGTCGGTGAGGTACACGAAGCCCGCTTTAGACCCGAGGAACCCGGGTCCGCGGCTCACGTTCGGGTAGCCGATCAGGATGTACGGCGGCACATCGGGGGCCGCCGCACCGCGCTCGTGTGCGACGACGGAACCGATGGACGGGTACACGACGTTCCCGCTGGTGATGCGCCCGGTGTGGACGAGGTTGGTCGCGAAGGCGTGCTCGTCGATGACCTTGTGGTTCACGGTGCGGACGGCGGTCACGCGGTCCATCAGGTCGGCGGTCTGCTTCAGGTGCTCGCACACCCGGACCCCACGAACCGCGGTCGGAATGGAATCGTAGAGCGCCCCGGCCTTCTTGGGCGAGCCCTTGTTGAGCCCCTTCGCCTTCGGATCGAAGGTGTCAACCTGCCCCATCCCGCCGCCGAGCCAAATGAAGATGCACGCCTCCGCCTGCCCT
>DASWYH010000306.1:0-2582 GCA_036405095.1 Gemmata sp.
AGCTGTTTGATCTCGCCCTTACCCTCTTTGATGATCTGGAGGAGCCGCTGCTCCATCGTGCGGGCGCCGCGCAGCCGGCTCTCGATATCGGTGTACGCCTTCGTCACGTCCTCGCTCGTGAGCTTGACGCTCTTCAGCTCGCCCCCCTTGCCGAGTTCGCGGCGCAGGTCGAGCACGAGCCCGTCGAGGTGCTCCGGCGGGACGCGGACCGTGACCGAGCCCTTCACCTTGCCGTTGGGCAGCTTGTCGCTGTTGACCGTGGACACGAACGCCCCTTTGGTGCCGAGGACGAGCTTGGTCACGGTCGCCGTGGCGGCGTCGAACGATTCGACCTCGAACGCGATGTCGCCGGACCGCAGGACGATCCGCCGGGAGGGGTCCGGGGTCGCGTCCGGGGTCTTCGGATCGGCGGCCGGCGCTTTCGGTTGCGCGGTGGTGGGGTCCGGTCCACTCGCAAACGTTGGGACCGGTTTGTTTGGCGCGGGCACCTGGTCCGAGAACCCCAGGCGCCCGGCGGTGGGATCGAACCGAGAGGGGACCGGAACTGGGGCGTACCCCTTGTAAGCCCGGTTCTCCCATTTGCTGCCCCCGTCCACTCGGCGGTCGTACCGGTCACCTGTCGTCGAGCCCGTTGCACCACCGTACCCGTACCACCGCTTGGCATCTAACCGCCCCCCGGCTGCTGGGTTCGCAGTCCCATCGCTTCCGCCCTCACCCTTCAGGAACGAGCCGGTCGCATTAGGCCGAGTTGCGGTTGCCCAACGGCCCGGGGCGGTTTCGCCTGGGATGATGTCATTTTCCATTACGTTCGGTTGCCCGACGCCATCCGTTGTGACCTTCTCATCGACGGTCTGCTTGCCGAGCTTCTCTATTTGCGGCAGGGCCGCTTCGATGTTGGAATCGAGGCCGAGATCGTCGTTCGTCAGGTCCGTTTGCGTGGGCCGAGGGCTCGCCTTTCCTGAGCGCCGGAAGTACGCCTCGCCCGTTCGTTCCGCGGTCGCCGACTCGCGCGGCACCACCCACAGCCCCTCTCCGGATGCGAGCGAGCCCGCGACCGCGCCGATGACCCCGAGCAGCAGCACCGCGGCGATTGCGCCCGCCCACTTCGCGCGGGGCGCCCGCACGGGGCGCGAAGGGGTCGCGGGGCGCAGCCGGGCGATCACGCGATCTTCCATCCCGAACGCCGGGCGCGCGTCGGTGAAAAGTGCGCTCAGCCCATCGTCGAGTTGGCGCGCGCGTGTGAGTGCCTCCGCGCACGCGGGGCAGTCGCGGGTGTGCGTTTCGAGGCGCTCCGCTTCCTGAGCGTCGAGGCCGCCCGCGAGGTACGCGGCGACGTGTTCCTGGACCCAGGCGTGATCGGACATGGTTCGGCCTCCCGGCGTTAGCGGTTGAATTCGGTCGCGAGGTCGGGCGGGAGCCGGTCGCGGAGCATCTTGAGCCCGCGGTGCAGCAGCCCGCGCAGCGATCCGTTGGTGAGCCCGAGCTGTTCGCTGATGCGGTCGTAGTCGGCCCCGGTGAGGTAGCGGAGCGTGAGCGCCAGCCGGTACTCCTCGGGCAGCGCGCGGAGCACGACCAGCACCCGCTGGCGCACCTCCGCGCGCTCGGCGGCCTCGTCGGGTTGCGGGTGGGGCGACGGCACCCGCTCCAGGTGCGTGAGGCGTTCGGCGGCCGGGGCCGTGCGCTTCTGCCGGGCGGCCCGGCGGGCGGTGTCGATGAGGACGTTGTGCGCGATGGCCAGGAGCCACGACCGGAACCCGGCCGGGTCGTTGAGCCGGCGGAGCGAGCGGAACGCGAGCAGGTACGTTTCCTGTACCAGATCTTCGACGCCCTCCGCGCGGCCCGTCTCCAGGTACAGGCGCGCGTAGACCAGTCGAGAGGTCCGGCGGACCAGCTCCTCGAACGCGGAACGGTCCCCGTTCCGCGCCCGCACGACCAGGGCAGTGTCGGTCTCGCTCATGATCCCTCCGCCCCTTGAGACGCCGTTCCGGTCTCCGGCGCGCGCAAAAGTGAAAAACCCGTTCGCGAGCCGAACGAGTGGAGGTTCCGACACGTTCGCAGGGGGAAAGCGGGAACGGGAACGGGGCGCGGCGAGGCTCGGACCGACGGTGCGTTCGTCGTTCCAGAAATGACGCGGTGGTCTTGAAGCCGACTGATTGGGAGCCCGGCATCCGAGGTTGTGCTCTGCGTCCGTGCCGGTACACTCACCAACGTTCACCCGCGGGGTCAGCGCCACGAGCTGCGGCGCCACGCCGCGGAAGGTTCAAGCCCCACGAAGCTGGAGACCGCCGAACCCACCGACCCCGCGCCCTACGAGGGAGGGTCGGAGTGTTCGCCGTTCGGCGGGAAAGTGGCCCCGCGGGTGAACGCTTCATGTCACCAAATGGAGCGTGCCCGGTTCAGAGCCCTCGGAAGGCACCGAACCAGGCACGAAAGCCGACCACACGGGCACGCTTACCGGGCCGCGACACTGCGGGGCATCGGCGCGGTTTCGAGTTCCGCGCGCTCACCACGCCCCGGCCGCCCCCGCTCGCCATCGCGCCACTTCGGCTCCGGCGGCCGGCGGTCGCCCGGCCCCATCCCGC
>DASWYH010000307.1:0-6435 GCA_036405095.1 Gemmata sp.
CCACCCGAACACCCGCTCGGCCCCCGGGTTCCAGGTCACCACCCGGCCGTCCAGATCGAGGGTGAAGATCGCATAGTCCTCGACGCTGTCGACCATCAGCCGCCACCGGGCGTCGGCCGCCCGGAGCCGTTCGGCCTGCCGCTTCTCTTCGAGCAGGTGGCCCCGCACCTCGTACTGCCGCTTGCGGTCGCGCAGGGCAGCGCGGATCGTACTCACGACCATCGAGACCTGGACCGGGCGCTTCATCAGCGTCATCAGCCCGACGGCCTCGAGCTCCCGAAAGAGCCGAGGGGACTCGGTCCCGGGCGGGGTGAGGACAATCAGCGGCAGGTCGGACCAAGCGGGCTGCGCGCGAAGCATTGCCCGGAGTTGCCCCTCCTTGTCGGCGAGGACGGCTTCCGCGGTGAGCACGGCCGCCCCGGCCCCCAGGACCGCCTCCCGGCACACATCGGCGATCGTCGGACATACGACGCTCGCAATGTCCACGCCGGCCAGGATGTCGCGTGTGGCCGCCGCGTCGCGGGCCGTGGGAGCTTGGACGAGTACCCGCGCTTCCAGATCGTCGATCCCCTCAGCCATTCGTCGACCCCACCACCGCCCCGTCCGGCCCGTGGTACGTCGGTGTACCGGACAGAACCCCTCGAAATTCCCTAAGCGGCTTGCCCACCACGATCCCGTTCTCGCCCAGACTCAGCTCGCGGATGCTCCGCTCGTGCTTGCCGCTCCGCTTCTTCACCACCGACAGCGCCTGGCGCACCTCGCCCAGCGCCTCGAAGTACCGGAACAGGATGACGGTGTCCGCCAGGTACGTGGTGTCGATCGGGGTCTCCATGCTGCCGAGCAGCCCGTGCTGGGCAACAATCAGGAACGTCACCACCCCCTTATGCCCGAGGTAGGTGAGCAGCTCGTGGAGTTGGGCCGTCAGGAACCGCTCCTCGGGCATCGCCCCTAGGTACCCGTTCAGGCTGTCGATCACCACGACCTTCGCCCCGGGCCGACCACCTTCGCCCTCCGCCGCCCGTCGGATCAGGTGCGCGAACTCACCGGGGGACAGTTCGGCCGTATCGATCGGTTTGACGGCGACGAGGCCCCGCTCGATGTGCGCGGTGAGGTCCATGCCCAGACCAGCCGTACGCTCGAGGAGCGTCTCCACCCGCTCGTCGAACGCGAAGACGACCGCTCGCTCCCCGCGCTCCGCGGCCGCCCGGGCGTACTGGAGGGCGAGCGTCGACTTCCCGCTCCCGGCCGGGCCGAGGAGCACGGCGCTGGTCCCGTACTGTATCCCGCCGCCGAGGAGGGCGTCGATGTGATCGTTCCCCGCCTTGAGCAGCCCCCGCTTCTGGGCCTGAGTGTGCTCGCCGGCGACGAGCCGGGGGAACACGTCGAGGCCGCCGGTGGTGATGACGAAGTCGTGGTACCCGCCGCGGTACTTCTGGCCCCGTAACTTGAGTACCCGCAGCCGCCGCCGCTCGGCCCCGTAGTCCGGGGACAGTTGCTCCAGGCTCACCACCCCGTGGGCGATGCTCTGGAGCTGCAGGTCCTCGGTGTCGCTCGTCAGGTCATCGAGCAGGAACACCGTCGACTCCCGGCCGATGAAGTACTGCTTGAGGGCGAGGACCTGACGGCGGTATCGGAGCGCGCTCTGGGCTAGCAGCCGCATCTCGGACAGAGAGTCGATGATGATCCGCCGCGGCTTCGCCCGCTCGACCTCGGCGAGGACGGCTTTGGTGGTGACCCCGAGCTCGACCTCGGACGGCTGGTACATGGCGTTCTGGTTGTCCGGTTCGAGTTCAGCCTCGGAGGCGGTGAGCTCGAGGATGTCGATGCCGTCAAGCGACCAGCCGTGCGACCGGGCGACCGCTTCGAGTTCAAACTTCGTCTCCGACAGCGTCACGTACAGCCCCTTCTCCCCGCACCGGGCCCCTTCGAGCAGGCACTTCAGCGCAAGCGTCGTCTTCCCCGACCCCGGATTACCTTCGATCAGGTAGAGGCGGTTCGGCGTAAACCCGCCCCCTAGAACGTCGTCAAGTCCCGGCGTGCCGGTCGCGACCAGTGCCCGATCGGCCTTCCCGTGTGATTCAGCCACGTGTGCCTCCGTAGTCTCCCGACACGAAAAGGCGGGCGGCCGGGTGCCGAACCGTCCGTTCGCGAAGGCGAGCGCCGCAACCGGCAATCGCATTTCGCTTTGAGTGGGGAGTAAGAGCGGTGCAGAGTCTCGCGTGTTTTA
This sequence comes from Gemmata sp., assembly GCA_036405095.1. Lineage (GTDB taxonomy): Bacteria > Planctomycetota > Planctomycetia > Gemmatales > Gemmataceae > Gemmata. Next base: position 2,228 of record DASWYH010000307.1, read on the forward strand.
CGGAAGCGAACCGTCCGAGGCGGCGCGCAGCATTGCCTCGGAAACAGAACGTGCAAGCAGTTGCAAGTTTCGCGCCTTACTGCAACCGCCGAAACCGGTGTAGCAAGGCAACATCACAGAGGGGCTCAAGAAACTCTCCGGTACCGAAGAGCGAGGCTGAGGCGGCAGAATAATTTAATTATCAATGTATTCTCGCAATCAGCTGCCCGCGCCTCCGGGTCAACCGCACCGTCTGGCCAACATGCTCCACCCAAGCGAGCGGGAACCGGCGGTGCGGAGCGTCCGGGTCGGGGTCATCGCGCATGAGCCGTATCGCGTCCGCCTCAACGGCCTCGACGAACCCGACATGGTGCCCGGTCGAATCAACCACTTCCATCCGCTCACGGATTTCGTCTGTGTTTCGCATACCCGCACTCCGTGGGCGAGAGAACCGGTTAATCGACCAGGCGCAGGCCACGCTCCCGCCCCGCCTCCCAGATGTAACCCCACAGCACGCCGCGTGCAAGCATTCCGGGGTCCGTGCCGCGCGGCAGACGGACGATCACGGCACCGTTGCGGAAGCGGTGGCCCAGCTCGAAGGCCAGCCGGCGTGCCTCGGCCTCGGCGTCTGCGTCGAGCAGCACGACCAAAGTGCCGTTCCCCCAGTGCCGAACCAGCAACTCCTTCTGCGCCAGCGTAGCGGTCTTCGAGAGCAATCCGACAGCCGGCGGTCCCACCTTCCAGACGTCGGTTGCGCCTTCGCACACCACGACGAAGTCGAAGGGGCGCGCCGCGTCGGCCCCGTACAGCACGGCCGTGCGGCCGAAGCCCGGTGAGTTCCAGTACTTGGCGAACGGATCGGCCCCGAACCCGGTTTGCGGGGAGTCGCGCGGCGCCCGGGCCTGCCACACGGCCAGCGCGCCGTCGACCGTGACCGGGATGAAGATTCGGTTCGCGGCCGGGCGGATCTCCGGCGGCACCTCGCCGCAGTAGCCGACCCCGTACACGGCGGCCAACTCGGCGGGGTCGAAGCCGCGCTTCTTCAAGTAGGCAACGGCCTCGTGGTCCTCGGGCAAGTCGGAGAGCGGCGTGAACCCGGCGGGCAGCGCAATGGGCTCCGGCGGCATCGGCGGCGGGCCGGCGACCGACAACTTCGGCGGAACGCCGATCGTGCCGAAGACCATCTGCTTGAGCTTCACGCGGTTGACCACACCCGTGGCGCCGCTCAGGCACTGCGTCTCGTTGAAGCAGTGCGCCATCCACGGGAACTCGGCCCACCGGTGGTTGATTTCGAGCCGGTGCCGGGTGTCGTGGCAGAACGGGCACGACACGCAGTAGTACTCGCCGGATGCGACGGCGTTGGTGACGCGGCGGCCGGTCCGGGCGCCCACCTCGGTCGCAACGACGGTCTCCTGCCCGTGGTTCCCCCCGCCCGAATCAGCTACACTCATCTCACATACCCTCATCAGGATGACACGAACCTGTCACACGGCCGGCCCTCACCGGCCGTGTGGCTTTTCCTGTGATTCCTCCGCCACGGGACTCGAACAGCGCCCCCTCAAGGCGCTGTTGCACGCTCAGTGTTTCGGATTCGTTCCCTCCACCGCCGGTCGGGCCGGTGTGGCTGTCCCGTGCAGCGGGAGCCTCGGGGTGGATGTCGGCGCCTGTTCGGCGGGTCGGTGGCGTAGCTCTCCGCCAACCTCTGCAGCGCGGCGCGGGCGGCCGTCGGATCGAACCACAGCGACCTGCCGACGCGGAGACACGGGATCCGTCCCGCTAAGGCCGCATCGCGGACCCAGTCGGAGGGAAGCCGTAGGGCAGCGGCCAGTTCGCGAAGTCGTAGGACGGTAACGATCGGGTAACACCGCAAGGAATTGGGGATCAGTTCCGGGCCGTAGCAGGAATAATGGGCGTCACTCCTCGCCCGAAGGTGGTCCCATGAAGGCGCTCGTGTTACTGGCCGCTGCCCTCGCGGTCCCGGCCCTCGTCGCCGCGCAGGAGCCGCCCGCGACGCCCGACAACATCTTCGACGCGATCCACGCGGGCGATCCCGTCCGGGTCAAGAAACTGCTCGACGCGAACCCCAAACGGGTGGCGCACAAGAACGGCTCGGGCGTCACGCCCCTGCATGTGGCGGCCGAGCGCTACAACCCCGAGGTCGTCAAGGTGTTGCTCGACGCCGGGGCCAACGTCAACGAAACGTTCGGGGACTCCGAGTACACGCCGCTTCACGGGGCCGTCCGGCTGGGCGGCAAGGAGGTCGTCGCGCTCCTGCTGGCTCGCGGCGCCGACGTGAACGCCGGTACGAAGTCCGACCTCTTCACCCCGCTGCACGCGGCGGCCGACCGCGGACACATGGCCATCTTGGCCCTGCTCCTGGCCAAGGGCGCTTCGCCCGATGGGGGCTGGAAGAAGGACTCCGGCAAGTACCCCGTGTACACCCCGCTCTCCTACGCGGTTCGCGAGCGCCACCTCGACGCGATCCGGCTGCTCATCGCCAAGGGCGCGACGATCGACGCCCCCAGCTGCTTTCGCAACGACACCCTGCTCTTCGGGGCGGTAGAACGGGACGACGTGGAGGTGGTGAAACTGCTCCTCCAGAAAGGAGCCGATCCGAACAACTCCGGCGCTCTGCTCCGCGCGTTGTCGATGGGCCGGCCGGAAATGATCCGGCTCTTCGTCGAGAACGGGGCCGACTTCGAGACCGACCCCCAGTTGCTCGTGTACGCGGCGGCCTCCGGCAAGACGGAGGTGGTCGAACTGGCACTGGTCAAAAGCGGCATCGTCCTCACCGACGCGGAGAACCGCGGGATGCCGGCCCTGTTCTACGCCTCGCAGAACGGGCCGACCGACGTGGTCCGCTTCCTGCTCGGGAAGGGGGTCGATCCCAACATCCTCGGCAAACATCACACCCTGCCGCTGCACATCGCGGCCACGAAGGAGATCGCCGAGCTGCTGCTCAAGCACAAGGCTAAGGTGGACGAACCCGACGCGCAGGGCGTCACGCCGATGCACGCCGCCGTGCTCCGGGGGAACCGGGCGGTGGCCGAACTGCTGGACGCGCGCGGGGCCAAGCACACGCCCGAGACGCTGGCCGCGCTGGGGCACGCCGACGAACTGAAAGAGCGGCTCAAGAAGGAGCCGCTCAAGAAGGAACGCCCCAAGGGGCCGGTCCGGCCGACCCTACTTCACCTCGCGACGTCCTTCGGCCGGTTCACGACGGCCCGCGTACTGATCGACGCCGGGGCAGACGTTAGCGCCGCGGACCCGGAGGGCAAGACTCCGCTACACAGGGCTGCTGACGTCGGCGAACTCGCGACGGTGCGGGCGCTAATCGCCGCCGGAGTCGACGTGAGTGCTCTCGACCGGCTGGACGGGACGCCCCTGCACACCGCCGCGGCGCGCGGGCACCTGGCGGTCGTCGAGTTGCTGATCGAACACAAGGCCGATGTGAACGCGAAGATGAAGGGGCAAACGTACGGCCGCAGCCCACCGGGCAGCATCACGCCGATGATGGTGGCGCTCGGGGGCGGACATGCGGACGTCGTGCGCGTACTGGCGAAGGTGGGTGGCCTGCCCGCCATCGACGGCGCGAGGAACGCCACCGCCCTGCTTCCTGCCGCCGCCAAGAACAAGCACTGGGCGCTCGTGAGACTGCTCATCGAGCAGGGGGCTCCGCCGGACACCACGCTGCCGCACCAGGAGGGGAGCGCCGTACTGCACCTGGCCGCCGACGCGGGCGATCTGGAACTGGTCAAGTGGCTCCTCGCGCGGAAGGCCGACCTCAAGAGCCTCGACGTGCGGCGCTGGACGCCGCTCACGCGGGCCGCGGAGGCGGGACAGGCCGAGGTGGCGAAGTTCCTGCTGTCGCAGGGGGCCAGGGCCGACGACGGCTCGCTGTTCCGGGCGGCCGCGAGCGGCCACACGGCCCTGGTGGAGTTGTTGCTGAAGCACGGGGCGGACCGCGACGCCGTCTTCGATCATCACGGGTACACGGCGCTGGGGGACGCCGCGGCGGAGGGCAAGATCGAGGTCGTCAAGCTGCTCCACGACAAGGGCGCGAGCGTCAAGAAGGACGTGGGCATCCTCCACACGGCCGCGTTCCGCGGGCACCGCGAGGTCGTCGCCTTCCTGTTGGACAAGGGCGCCGACGTCGAGGGGGCGTGGCCCGACGCGCACGACCTGTACTCCGATGGCCTCCCGCGGCGCCGGACGTCGGCCCTGGCGTT
>DASWYH010000308.1:0-5414 GCA_036405095.1 Gemmata sp.
GATTTCTCCTGTTGAATCAACTTTCCCGAATCTCCCGAATCTCCCGACACCGGCCCGCGCACGAGCGTTTCGCCGTCCGCCCCCAACTCAACCAAAACGGGTCGCGCCCCGCGCCGCTCGCTCATCCCGCCCGGGTTCCCAAACTTGAACCAATCGGGACCAAATCGGCCGGTTTGTTTCAGGAACGGTTCCGGTGGCGCCGATAACACCAGCGATACCGGCGGTTGTTAGCGCGGGTATCGGTTCGTGCGGGGGAGGCAGTTATGTCAGCCGTTCGGCGCAGAAACCAGTTGTTCGTCGTCGCCGGGTTGCTGCTGACCAGCGCGGGCTGCATGCACGGGGCGCACGGCGAGTACTTCGGTACGCCGCCGATGCCGAGCGGCTCGAACGCACACATCCAGGTGCCCCCGCCCGGCTCGGTGCCCCGCGAACTCGACAAGATCGTGCTCCCGCCCTACGTGATCGAGGCCCCGGACCAGTTGCTCATCGAAGTGGTGCAGCGCGTCAAGGTGCCGAAGCAGAACGAGAAGGGCGAAATCCAGTACGTGCCCGGTACGGAGAAGAACGAGAAGCCGACCCCGATCATGATCGAAACGACCGAGCGGCTCACGGTCCAGCCGGTGTCGGGGCAGTTCCACGTGCGCCCGGACGGCACCGTGGGCCTCGGGTTCTGGGGCACCGTGCCGGTGGCCGGGCTGACGCTCGACCAGGCGGCCGAGGCGATCCGCACCCACATCGTCCAGCAGAGCGAGCTGAGCAAGGTCGGCACCATGCCCGAGACCATCATCGCGATCGTGGACGTGATCGCGTACAACAGCAAGCGCTACTACGTCATCACCGACGGGGGCGGGTTCGGCGAGCAGGTGTTCATGTTCCCGATCACCGGCAGCGAGACCGTTCTGGACGCGCTGAGCAACATCTACGGGCTCCCGGACGTGGCCAGCAAGCGGAACATCTGGGTCGCCCGGCGCACCCCGCACGCCGGGCAGCCGTGGCAACTGCTCCCGGTCGATTGGGTGGGTATCACCCAGCACGGGATCAGTTACACTAACTATCAGGTGATGCCGGGGGACCGGATCTACGTGAAGGCCCAGCGGCTGGTGACCATCGACCGCACGCTGGCCCGTGTGATCTCGCCGATCGAGCGCATCTTCGGCATCACGCTGCTCGGATCGAGCACGGTGAACCAGATCGCCGGCCGCGGCAACGGGTTCGGCAACAACAACTAGCCCGGGTCCGGAACCCCAGCAGCCGAGGAGAGTGGTACGAGGTTCGCCCGGAATCACCCGCCCAGCGTAACGCGCGACCCGCCGGGTCGCAGGAGGGTCTCACATGACGCGCTTCATGTTAATTGCGGCAGCGGTGTTCGGGTCGGCGGCCACGGCGTCGGCGCAGATTTCGCCCCAGTACCCGGCGTCGCCGTACTACCAGCCGCCCGGGGCGATGCCGAACGTGTACAACCCGGCGAACCAGCCGCTGAGCCCGTACCTGAACCTGCTCCGCGGCGGGAACCCGGGCGTGAACTACTACTACGGCGTGCGCCCGGGGACCGTGGGCGGCACGGGACAGGGGCTCGGGGCGCCGTTCACCGCTTCGGGCGGAACCCGGCAGCCGTTCTTCCCGCAACTGGCGAACGCACCGGACCCCCTGGTCCCGGCCACGGTCGGCGTCGGCAGCGTGCTGCCCCCGGCGGGTCACCCCGTGGTTTACAACAACACGCTGGGTTATTTCCCGTCGCCGTTCGGGAACCGCAACGGGCAGCGGCCGGGGCTCACGGGAATCGGAACCTCCCGGGCGCCGACCCGGAGCCGATGAGCGCGTGAGCGGGGACGTTTGGAACTCACCCAGCACTCGTGTAGCACAAGCACTCTCAAGGACGAGACCATGCGGACAATCGTGGGCGTGATCGCGGTGCTCGGGCTGGCGGTGGCAGCGGCCCGCGCACAACCGCCGCGCGAGCGGGGCGCGTCGTTCCGGCCACCGGAACCGGCCTCGGCCGGCGACCTGCCCTCGGGGGTCGTCGCACGGGGGGCGTCGGAAGAGTTCCCGCCGTCGTCGTTCTTGCCGAGCACCCCGGTGGCGCGCCCAGACAAGGGCGCGTCGCCCGGGCGCGGTCCGGCGTGGCTGAGCGGGAACGACCCGAACGTGCGCACGGCAGCCGGGAGCGCGGCCCGGACCGGAAACGTGCGCCCGCCCGCGCCAACGCCGCTCGATCCGAAGGACGACCCGTACTTCTTGCCGAAGGGCCTGGAAAAGATCAGGCCCCTGGGGCGCAGCCAACCGAACGCACCGCAGCAACACCAGGCGCCCGAGCCGACGGCCTCCACCCCGTTCCGCGGGACCGGCGCGAACGGGGCGCCCGTCTACGCCGGGCCGCCGGCGTACCGCTGGTACGGGTACGGCACCGTGACCCCGGGCGCGAACCAGTTCGCCCCGACGGGCCAGTACCCGAGGGTGTCCGCGAACTGGTACTCCATCACCGGCGCCACCCCGGGCGCGTTCCCGGTGCCGGTGATGAACCCGCTCCGCTCCCCGCCCGGGACCGAGCCCCCGAGCTACGCCACCGCCAAACCGGCCGCGCCGTCCGGGTCGGTGGTCTCGGTCGCCGGGCCGCCCCCGCAAGTTCCGCTGCAACCGGCCCCGCGTCCGACGGGACAAACGCAGCCGCAGCCGCGCCCGCTCCCGCTCGACCGACCGGAGCCTCCCCGGTTCAACCCGACGGGCGAGTCCAAGTTCGCGCCGACGGCCCCGAAAGCCGATCCGGTCCCGCCGACGATCAGCGTCCCGCAGTTGACCCCTCCGCCGGTCCCGCTCGCGCTGGCTCCGGTCGCGCCGCCGGCCCTCCCGCCTGTGGTGCCGGAACCGGCACCGGTTGCCCCGGTCCCGCCGGCACCCAAGCCGGAAGCGGTTGCGGCCGCGCCGCCGGTGATCCCACAGCCGGTGGTTCCGCCGCCCGCGGCCCCCGCGCCCCCGGCGCCGGTGTTCCCGGCCGTGGAACCTGCGAAACCGGTGGCCGCAGACGCGCCGAGCCCGCTCCCGATTTCGCTGATGGGGGAACCGAAGCCCGTGGAGCCGCCAGCGAAGGTGCCGGAACCACGCCGCGAGGAGTACAAGTGGCAACCGGCACCCGAACCGGCGGTGCCGGCACCGGGCACCTGGGCGCCGGCCCGGACCCCGGTGCCCCAAGCGACGGCCCCCGTGAGCGAGGCGCCGGCCTGGAAATCGGGCGCCGCAAGTGTGAAACCGATCGTGGCCCGCGCGCAGATGGCCGACAACGCGCCCGACCCGGTGGAGACGCTGATCCGGCAAATGTGCCAGGGGCGCGCCGACGGCCTGGACATCCGCTGGGCCGGGACGAAGAAGTTGATGGTGTGCTTCGAAGTGCGTACCACGGCCGAAGCGCAGAAGCTGGTCACCGACATCAGCCGCCGCCCGGAGCTGGCCCCGTACCAAATCGACTTCTGCGCGCTGGTGAAGAAGTAAGCAGACCCGAGGGACCAGGGGCTCGCGCCCCTGGTCTCACCCGCTCCGGGCCGAATCTCCTCCCTTCGGTTTGTAAACTGCCGGTATGGCGCTCACCAAGTTAGCCGGCGGCACGCTCTACGATCCCGCGAACGGCGTTCACGGCGAGGTCCGCGACCTCTGGCTCGCGGGCGGCAAGGTCGTGGACCCGCCGGCCGATCCGACCGCGCTCCCGGCCCGCACGTTCGACCTCTCGGGCCTCGTGGTGATGCCCGGCGGCGTCGATATGCACGCCCACATTGCCGGCCCGAAGGTGAACGTCGCTCGGAAGCTCCGCCCCGAGGACCGGCGCGACAACACCCCGTTCCTCCGGACCGACCTCCTGCGGTCGGGCACACTGGGCAGCACACCCACCACCTTCACGACCGGCTACCTGTACGCGGGGCTCGGCTACACCAGCGTCTTCGATGCCGCAATCCCGCCGCTCGGCGCGCGGCACACGCACGAAGAGTTCCACGACACGCCCGTCATCGACAAAGGGTTCTTCGTACTGGTCGGGAACAACCACTACCTCATGGACCAGCTCGGCCGGGGCGAGCACGACCGGGTGCGCGCGTTCTGCGGGTGGCTGCTGAACGCGACCCGCGGCTACGCGCTCAAGGTGGTGAACCCCGGCGGCGTCGAAGTGTGGAAGCAGGGCGGCTCGGGCCTCGCGCACCTCGACGACGTTGTGCCCGGCTTCGGGGTGTCGCCGCGCGCGATCGTGAACGCGGTCGCACGAACCGCTGACGAGCTGAAGCTCCCGCACGCCGCGCACATCCACTGCAACCAGCTCGGGATGCCCGGTAACTGGCTCACCACGCTCGACACCATGAGGGCCGTGGACGGGCACCGCGGGCACTTCACGCACATCCAGTTCCACAGCTACGGCGGCGGCCCGGACGACCAGGGCACGTTCTGCTCCAAGGTGCCGCACCTGGCCGAGTACGTGAACGCGCACCCGAACCTCACGGTCGATGTCGGACAGGTGATGTTCGGCGAAACCACGTCGATGACCGGGGACGGCCCGCTCGGTCACTTCCTGCACAAGGTGACCGGCCGGAAGTGGTTCAACGGCGACACCGAGTGCGAGGGCGGGTGCGGCATCGTCCCCATCGAGTACAAGGAGAAGAGCTTCGTTCACGCGCTCCAGTGGGCCATCGGCCTGGAGTGGTACTTGCTCGTCGAAGACCCGTGGCGCGTGGCGATGAGCACCGACCACCCGAACGGCGGGTCGTTCCTCGCGTACCCCGAAATCTGTGCCCTGTTGATGAGCCCCGACTACCGTCACGAGGTGCTGAAGCGCCTGCCGGAGAAGCTCCGCGCGGTCTGCACCCTCCCCGACCTCAAGCGCGCCTACACGCTCTCGGAAATCGCGATCGTGACGCGCGCCGGTCCGGCCCGGATGCTCGGTCTCACGCACAAAGGGCACCTGGGAACCGGCGCGGACGCGGACATCACCGTGTACACTCCCGGGGGTGACATCAAAGCGATGTTCGAGCTGCCGCGGTTCGTGTTCAAGGCCGGTGAGATGGTGGTGGAACACGGCGAGATCCGCGTTGTCCCGTTCGGGCCGTCACTCGCGGTGCGCCCCGCATTTGATCACGAAGCGGTCCCGCACATCCGCGCGTGGTTCGAGGGGGCGTACTCGCTCGCGTTCGACAATTACGCGGTCGGGCCGGAGTACGCGAGTCACGGCGAAACCGTGGTTCCACCTCGGAGCTGATCCGCGAGCCGCACGGAACGCGCGAACCGAAGGACGAGAACCGTTACTCCAGGAACTTCGCGCGGTCCGATACCGAGACGCCTTCGTGGGTCACTGTCGCCGGTGGCTCGCGGTGCCATACACGAACCCGCTGACGGTGTCGCTTTGACAACGAGCCGCGGCCGCAGGGGAGTGGTGCCACGTCTAC
>DASWYH010000309.1:0-9719 GCA_036405095.1 Gemmata sp.
ATGTGGCACCCCATGTCGCCGAACGTGCCGGTGCCGAAGTCGAGCCGCTTGCGCCAGTTGCCCGGGTGGTAGTACGCGCCACCGATGAACGGCCGCTCCGCCGCGACGCCCAGCCACAGATCCCAGTCGAACCCGTCGGGAACCGGGTCCTTCTTGTCGGGCTTCGGCGCGGTGTCGCCCCACGACTTCCCGCTCCACGAGTGGACCTCCGTCACCTTCCCGATGACCCCGTCTTGGATCAGCTTCACCACCAGCTTGTGCTTCCGGGCCGAGTGGATCTGGATCCCCATCTGCGTGACGACCTTCTTCGCGGCGGCGACCTCGGTGAGCCGCCGGGCCTCGTAGATGGTTTGCGTGAGGGGCTTCTGGCCGTACACGTTGAGGCCCCGGTTCAGCGCCATCATCCCGATGGGCGCGTGCATGTGATCGGGCGTGGACACGTTCACCGAGTCGAGCTTCTTCTCGGCGTCGAGCAGCTTGCGATAGTCCGTGTAGATGACGCAATCGGGGAACTTCTCCTTGATGGCGCCCACCTTCTTGGCATCGACCTCGGCGACCGCGACCAGCTTCAGGTTCTTGCTCGCGGTGAGCGAGCCGATGTCGGCCCCCGCCATCCCGCTCGCGCCGAAGCTGGCGTGGAGCACCGTTTCGCTCGGGGCCGCGTGCGCGTGGAGTTTCCACACGAAGGGCGCGGCAAACGTGGCCGCTGCCGTCTTGAGAGCGGCGCGGCGGCTGATCGGGGTCGGTTTCGAGGTCATGATGGGGAAGCTCCGGCGAGGCGTGGGGCGGTGAGGCGAGACCCAAGAGCGTACGGTGCGAACGGGCCGACAGCAAGGACCACTTGCGCCGGAATCTGTCCCGCACCGGCGGGCGCATCAGTAGACGATGCGGAACCCGCGGAGCGCCGGGTCCGATGGGCGTTCGGCACGCGCTTCACCCGTAATATGTTCTCCCATCCGCTCGCGGATTTCGGCCAGGAACGCTTCGACCGCGGCGGGCGGACCGTCTGCGAGGAGTTCGACGCGGCCGTCGGCGAGGTTCCGCACCCACCCGCAAACGTTCGGGTGCGACCGGGCGATCCGCGCCGAGGTCGCCCGGAACCCCACCCCCTGGACGTCCCCCGAGTAGTGGACCACTTGCGCCATTACCGAGCCCTCCCGTTGCGCGGCGAACGGAACCCCGTGGTCAGTGGATAGTGGGCAGAAGCGGAGAAGAAAGGCCGGCTCGGTCCGTTGATCGGATGCCCTCCCCGCAACGTCCGCAACACGAGCAGGAGCCGGCCCTGTTAACCCGGACGTTTCTGATTCGTCCGCCCATCCGTTACCCACCAATACCTGCCGGGAGCCCTTACCCCGTTGACCCACGCCGGTAAATCGCGCGCGTCGCTGGCCGGCGCCCGGCACGCGCCGTACAACATACGTTTCTGCAAAGACCATCCGTTCAGGTGCAGCAATGGCAAAGCAAGTAACGGCGCAGGTGAAGCTCCAGTGCCCCGGCGGGACGGCGACGCCCGCCCCCCCCGTCGGCCCCGCGCTGGGTGCCCACGGCGTGAACATCGGCATGTTCGTGAAGCAGTTCAACGACAAGACCAACAAGCCGGAGATGAAGGGCCTGATGCTGCCCGTCGTCATCACGGTGTACTCGGACAAGAGCTTAGAGTTCAAAATCAAGAGCCCGCCCGCGGCCATCCTGCTGAAGCTCGCGGCCAAGATCCCGCACGCCAAGAAGGCCGGCAAGGAAGTGATCCCCGCCGACGCCAAGAAGCAGGGCAAGTACAAGAACCACAGCGTCACCAAGAAGCAGGTGCGCGACATCGCGACCCAGAAGCAGGCGGACCTGAACGCCCGCGACGTCGACCACGCGATGCGGATCATCGAGGGCACCGCGCGCAGCATGGGCCTGGCGGTGGTGGAAGGCTGATCCGCCGGCCCGGTCGAAGTCAAGAGAAAAACGGGCGGGGATATTGCCGCCGCCCAACGGGCATTGTAATTGTTATCTTCTCACACTGCCGCAGCCATTAACGCACGCGGCGGAAGGGGCCGTAGTCGCTCTCACGGGTGCGACGAACCCCGCAACACGAGACCATAAAATGGCAAACGAAAACGAAACGCAGCCCGAAAAACCGGGCGCCGAGGCCGCACCGGCCGCCGACGCCCCGCCCGCCGCAGAAGCCGCGAAAGCCGCCGACGAGAAGAAGCCCGCCGAGGCCGAGGTGCCGCAGGCCGGCGTCAAGAAGAAGCCCGGCGTCCCGCCGCGCCGCGGCAAGAAGCTCCGCAATCACCTCAAGAACGTGAAGCGGAAGCTGGAAGAAGCCGGCTCGATGAACGTCCGGCAGGCGGTCGCGGAACTCAAGAAGCTCAAACGCGCCAAGTTCGACGAGACCGTTGAGCTGCACATCAACCTCGGCGTCGATCCGACCCAGTCGGACCAGATGGTGCGCGGGGCGGTGCCCCTCCCGCACGGGATCGGCAAGAGCGTCCGCGTGGCGGTGTTCTGCTCCGGCGACGATGTCGCCAAGGCCAAAGCGGCCGGGGCGGATGTTGTCGGCGGGGCCGACCTGGTGGAGAAGGTGCAGAAAGAGAACTTCCTCGAATTCGATGTGGTCCTGGCCGCCCAGGCGATGATGGGCCAGGTGTCCCGCCTCGGTAAGGTGCTCGGGCCGCGTGGCCTGATGCCCACCCCGAAGGCCGGCACCGTGGTGCCCGCGACCGGGGATCTGGCCCAGGTGGTGCGCGAGTTCAAGGCCGGTAAGGTCGAGTACCGCACTGACAAGACCGGCCAGATCCACGCTGGCGTTGGCAAGATGAGCTTCGACGACCAGAAGCTCGTGGACAACATCAACGCATTCGTCGAGCAGATCCGCTCGGTCAAGCCGTCCGGCGTCAAAGGGAACTTCATCAACGGCGTCGTGCTGTCGGCCACCATGTCACCGGGCATCAAACTTTCCATTTAGTCATGAGTCACCGGTTCCCGGCCGCCCGCTCCGGTTGTCGCCTTCGTTGAGGAATCCGAAGGTCGCCGGGGTGCGGGTCGGGCAGTCGAACGACGCAAAGGCTAATGACTCAGGACCAGACACATGAGCAAGAAGATCAAAGAATTCGAGCTGAACTCGCTTCGCAAGACCTTCGCGGGCGTGCGCGACTTCGCCCTGCTTGAGCCGCTGAAGCTCGACTCGGCCGCCGACTACACGCTCCGCAAGAGCCTTCGCGATAAGAAGGTTCGCGTGAAGATGGTGAAGAACAGCTTCGTGAAGAAGGTGTTCGGCGAGAACGGCATCAAGGTCGAGCTGGGCTCCGGCCCGACCCTCCTGTGCTGGGGTGCTGATAGCGCGAAAGCGCTCGGGCTCGCGGTGAACGCCGCGCTCAAGCAACTCCGCCCGGACCCGAAGCTGCCCGAGAAGGTCAAAGAGAAGACCGGCATCGCCGACGGCGAGATGATGCCGCTCTCGGAACTCGAAAAGGTTCCGACCAAGCAAGAGGCGATCGGCGCCGTGGTCGCCGCGATCCTCGCGCCGGGCGCCAACCTGGCGGGGGCGCTCGGCGGCCCGGGTACGCAGCTCGCCGGCATCCTCAAGGCGATCGAAGAGAAACACGGCGAAGGCGCGGCGGCCCCGGCCGCCGCGGGCTGAACCCGCGACCGTACAACGATGTCCATTTGATCCGGCGCGTGGCGCCGGACTTTAACCGACCAGCTATTACGCACCTAGCCGGACCGCTTCACCCGGCGCATTCCACCAAAAGGAACGAAAATTATGGCCACTATTACCGAACTCGGCGACGCGCTCGCGGGCCTCACGCTGGTCCAGGCTGTCGAGCTGAAGAACTACCTCAAAGACAAGTACCAGATCGAACCCGCCGCTGGCGGCGTTGCGATTGCTCAAGGCCCGGTGGGGCCGGCGACCCCGGCTGAGAAGCCGGTCGAGGTGACCGAGTTCAACGTGATCCTCGACAGCTTCACCGACAAGGTGAAGACGATCAAGGTCGTGCGCGAAATCACCGGCCAGGGCCTCGGCGAAGCCAAGGCGACCGTCGAAGGTGCGCCCAAGCCGATCAAGGAAAACGTGGACAAGAAGACCGCAGAAGATGTCAAGAAGAAGCTGGAAGAGACCGGCGCGAAGGTTACCATCAAGCCGGCCGGCTAAGCGGAAAAGAATGTGCCCGACCGGTTCCGGTCGGGCGTTTTTGGTAAGCTGCAAAAAAAATGCCCAGGCGGGGTGACTTTGCCGCCCCGTCTGGGTATATTGTCGTATGGCGGGTCTACGCCCGCACTCTGTTACGACCCCCGCGTTCCTTCCCCGCTCGCTTTCTGTCGCCTCCCAGGTGGCTTCGGTCACCGGGAGTTGGATGTGAACGGGGTGGGGCGGTTCCGCGTAGCCAGTGGTGAAAATGCACGCAACCCACTCGCTCCGATGTGTCGTACACCTTCGATCCAACACCATGCCGATTCCCGTTGACATCCCCGCTGCGAACCCGGTGACACCTGAGCCGGGTCTAGGTGGGGTGGTCGTGTTTTGTGAGCCCCCTGTTCCGCGCCCGTTGGGGCCGGGGTTCCGCGAATCCGCTATTCAATAACGCCCGCTGCTCACCGACGCAAGCCCCGTTGCCAGCTCGGCGACGGCGTGCCCGATGCGTCGCGCTCTCGTTTCCTGGTAAGGAGCAACCGATGCCGATCCCGGCCGTGCGGATCATCCAGCCGACTGACGTGCGCAACTTCGGCCGCTTTGGGGACGCCGTCGATGTGCCCGACCTGACCGACGTGCAGACCCGGTCCTACGACCGGTTCCTGCAACTCGACGTCAGCTACGACAAGCGCACGCACACCGGGCTGGAGGGCGTGCTGCAAGAGATCTTCCCCATCGAGAGCTACGACAAGCGCATCTCGCTGGAGTACCTCCGCTACGAGCTCGGGAAGCCGCGGTACGATGCCGACGAGTGCCGCCAACTGCGCCTCACTTACGGGCGACCCTTCCGGGTCTGGTTGCGCCTCCGCAAGACCGAGGGCGAACCCGTCGAAGAGGAAGTGTACCTCGGCGACATGCCCATTATGATCGGCGGCGGCGAGTTCATTATTAACGGCGCCGAGCGGGTCGTCGTATCTCAGTTGCACCGCTCCCCCGGCGTGGACTTCGTCGTCACCCGCGAGGCCGACAAGGACCTCCACTCGTGCCGCATCATCCCCGAGCGCGGCTCGTGGATCGAGATCAACGCCACCAAGAAGGACACCCTCGGCGTCCGCATCGACCAGAGCGGCAAGTTCTCGGCCGTCACGCTGCTCCGCGCGATGGACCCGATGTACTCCACCACCGAGAGCATCCTCAAGGAGTTCTTCGGCGAGGCCATCGAGAAGGTGAGCATCGGCGCCGCCGGGACGCGGCTGAAGCTGGTCGGCGACCCCGAAACCAACGTGATGCCGTACATCGCCGTTGAGGACGTGATCGACCCCGAAACGGGCGAGGTGTACCTCGACGCGGGCAAGCCGTTCACCTCCGACAAGTTCGACCGCGTCGCGTCGTCGATGGTGAAGACCGTCCAGGCGATGCCGTACCCGAAGGACCCGATCATCCTCAACGCGATCCACGAGGACGTGGGCACCGCCGGGGACTCGAAGGACTCGCACGAGGGCGCGCTGCTCAAGATCTACCAGCGCCTGCGCCCGGGCAACCCGCCGCAGCTCGAAAAGGCCAAGGAGCTGTTCAAGGAGAAGTTCCAGGACGCGAACCGCTACCGGCTCGGCCGCGTCGGCCGGTTCCGCATCAACCGCAAGTTCGACCAGACGGTCGCCGAAACGGAGATGACGCTCCGCAGCGTGGACTTCGTCAACTCGGTGAAGTACCTGCTCGACCTGCGGGCCGGTAAGGGCCACGTGGACGACATCGACCACCTGGGGAACCGGCGCCTGCGCACCATCGACGAGCTGGCGGCCGACGAGCTCCGCAAGGGGTTCCTGAAGCTCCGGCGCACCGTGCAGGAGCGCATGGCGATCCGCGACCAGCAGGACATGAACCCGCGGTCGCTCATCAACCCGAAGTCGGTGTCCGCCGCCATCGAGTACTTCTTCGGGCGGTCGGAGCTGTCGCAGGTCGTGGACCAGACGAACCCGCTCGCCCAGCTCACGCACGAGCGGCGCCTCTCGGCCCTCGGGCCGGGCGGGTTGAACCGCAAGCGCGCGGGCTTCGAGGTCCGCGACGTCCACATCTCGCACTACGGGCGCATCTGCCCGATCGAGACCCCCGAGGGGACGAACATCGGGCTCATCTCGTCGCTCTCGATCTACTCCGAGATCGACGAGTACGGGTTCCTCATCACCCCGTACAAGAAGGTGGCGAACAAGGTCCTGTCCGACGAGGTGGTGAAGCTCCGCGCCGACGAGGAGTCGAACGCGGTGCTGGTCCCGGCCGACACCGAGTTCGAGGGCAACAAGATCAGCACGGCGAACGTCAGCGGGCGCCAGAGCGGCGAGCTGATGCTGATCCCGGCCGAGAAGGTGCAGTACATCGACGTGTCGCCCAAGCAGATGGTCGGCGTGTCCGCGGGGCTGATCCCGTTCCTGGAGCACGACGACGCGAACCGCGCGCTCATGGGCTCCAACATGCAGCGCCAGGCGGTGCCCCTGCTGATCCCCGAGCCGCCGCTGGTCTCGACCGGGCTCGAAATCGACGTCGCCAAGCACTCCGGGATGCTCGTCCGCGCCCAGGAAGAGGGCACGGTGGTGTTCGTGGACGCCGAGCGCATCAAGCTCGAAGAGAAGGACAAGATCGTCCGCGAGTACCCGCTCCGCAAGTACCACGGGCTGAACGAGCGCACCTGCCTGAACCAGAAGCCCATCGTGCGGATGGGCCAGAAGGTGAAGAAGGGCGACATCATCGCCGACGGGGCCGCCACCAAGAACGGCGAGCTGGCGCTCGGCCGCAACGTGCTGGTCGCGTTCATGTCGTGGGAGGGGTACAACTTCGAGGACGCGATCATCATCAGCGAGCGGCTGGTGAAGAACGACACCTACACTTCGATCCACATCGAAGAGTTCGATATCGAAATTCGCGAAACGAAGCTGGGTAAGGAAGAGTTCACCCGCGACATCCCGAACGTGTCGCCGAAGGCGCTGGCGAACCTGGACGAGCACGGGGTTGTCCAGATCGGCACCTACGTGCGCCCCGGCGACATCCTCGTCGGGAAGGTGTCGCCGAAGTCGCGCTCGGAGCTGACCCCGGAAGAGAAGCTCCTGCACGCCATCTTCGGCCGGGCCGGCGAGGACGTGAAGAACGACTCCCTGGAGGTGCAGTCGGGCACGGAAGGGATCGTCATCGCGGCGCACCGGTTCAGCCGCCGGGCGCACATGAGCGACGACGAGAAGAAGCAGATCGACAAGGAGCGCAAGGACATCGAGACCGTCTTCAACAAGAAGATCGCGGAGCAGTTCCGCGAGTTCGTGAAGGCCCTCGAAGACGTGCTCGACAAGAAGGAGCTGAAGGACCCGAACACGGGCAAGCAGCTCGCCAGCGACAAGGACGACAAGGTCGTGTCCGAGCAGGCGAAGGAGTTCAAGCTCGACAAGCTGGACATCCGCTCGCCCGACAACCTGAAGAAGGCGCAGAAGATCCACCACCGGCACTGGGAGCGGATCCAGTTCTTCATCGACGAGCAGGAGCGCAAGCTCAACTCGCTCAACCGCGGCGACGAGCTGCCCTCGGGCGTGCAGCAGATGGTGAAGGTGTACGTCGCGACCAAGCGGGTGATCTCGGTCGGGGACAAGATGGCCGGGCGCCACGGGAACAAGGGCGTCATCTCGAAGGTGCTGCCCGAGGAGGACA
This sequence comes from Gemmata sp., assembly GCA_036405095.1. Taxonomy (GTDB): domain Bacteria; phylum Planctomycetota; class Planctomycetia; order Gemmatales; family Gemmataceae; genus Gemmata. The sequence goes on from DASWYH010000309.1 coordinate 7,808, forward strand.
TGCCGTTCCTCAAGGACGGCACCCCGGTGGACATCCTGCTGAACCCGCTCGGCGTGCCGTCGCGTATGAACGTGGGCCAGATCCTCGAAACGCACCTGGGCTACGCCGCGGCGAAGCTCAAGTTCAAGGCGGTGACGCCCGTGTTCGACGGGGCGACCGAGGAAGAGATCCGCTCGACGCTGGAAGAGGCCGGGATCCCGACGACCGGCAAGAGCGTGCTGTACGACGGGCGCACCGGCGAGGCGTTCGACCAGCCGGTGACGGTCGGCTACATCTACATGCTCAAGCTGCACCACCTCGTCGACGACAAGGTCCACGCCCGCGCCACCGGGCCGTACTCGCTCATCACCCAGCAGCCGCTGGGCGGCAAGGCGCGGTTCGGCGGCCAGCGGTTCGGGGAGATGGAGGTGTGGGCGCTGGAGGCCTACGGCGCCGCGTACATCTTGCAGGAGCTGCTCACGGTGAAGTCGGACGACGTGGAAGGCCGCACCAAGATCTACGAGAGCATGGTGAAGGGCGAGAACACGCTGGAGGCCGGCACGCCCGCGAGCTTCGACGTGCTCACGCACGAGATCCGCGGACTGGGCCTCAACATGTGCCTGGAGAAGAAGCGGGTGTGATCTGAGGTCGCCCCGTGGAACCGTATTTCATCGAGAACGGCGTGCATCGTGCAGTTGCGGCCCGTGAGAACGGGCTGACAACGATACCGGCAATCGTGTGCGAGCCGGGGCACCCGCCCCGGCGAATCTGGGTGCCGCTCGACAGCCTCTATTCGCCCCGGCGCTCCGTGAGCCGCTCCGATGCCCGGCACAACTATCCGGCTCTCGAACAGGCGATGGGCACGGTAGCGGGGCGGATGCGGATGCCGCCGATCGAGGTTCAGCCGCTCGGGCTCCGGGGACAGCCGTCGTCTGTTCCGCTGGCGCAGGTGGCCGTTGACGCGTGACGGAGGGCGATGACGTGATAGGCACCGAACGCCGTTTCTTCGTTGAGAAGTGTGCGAAACTGCTCCAAGACGTGTTAGTTGAAATCCGCGCGCTGAGCTACGAAGAAGGGCGCGCGCAGCAAATTAACGACCTAGCCGACTTGGCCCACAACGTCCCCGAGTTCCTGACCGGGGGCAACGACTACGTTCTTACGTACCTTCGTGCCGGATTGGTGAGCTACGCCCGTAAACATCACCCGGACCTCGATCCCGAACAGCACCGGTTCGTGAGGCTGTTCGATATGGACGAGGCGACGTTTACCGACCTGTGCCGCGGGCCTTGGGTGTGGCACGAGCCGACCACGGCCGCGAGCTGATCGTCGAACCGAATACGCGCGAAGACCGACTCCTGCCGCAAAGGGGATCCGATATGAGCACCGCCGCCAACAAGAGCAACGCCGACGCCTCCGAGGGCACCAGCTACGAGCGGATCAACGACTTCGGGGCGGTGCGCATCTCGCTCGCCAGCCCGCAGGACATTCACTCCTGGTCGCACGGCGAGGTGAAGAAGCCCGAGACCATCAACTACCGCACGTACCGCCCCGAAAAGGACGGGCTGTTCTGCGAGAAGATCTTCGGGCCGGAAAAGGACTGGGAGTGCTCCTGCGGCAAGTACCGCGGGATGAAGTACAAGGGCATGATCTGCGACCGGTGCGGCGTGAAGGTCGCGCACTCGCGGGTGCGCCGCAAGCGCATGGGCCACATCCAACTGGCCGCGCAGGTGGTCCACATCTGGTTCTTCAAGGCCATGCCGTCCCGCCTGGGCACGCTGCTGGACATGAAGACCACGGCGCTGGAAAAGATCATCTACTTCCAGGACTACGTCGTCATCCACCCGGGCGACACCGAGGTGACGAAGCTCAAGGAGCGCGAGCTCCTTGACGAGGAGAAGTACAAGGAGAAGCGGGCCGAACTGGGCGACGCCTT
>DASWYH010000310.1:0-3581 GCA_036405095.1 Gemmata sp.
CGCGGGAACTGCCCGAACGTGGACTCGAAGTTCATGCAGCCGAGCGCGAGCTGTTTGAGGTTGTTCTGGCACTTCATGCGCGAAGCGGCCTCGCGCACTTTCTGCACGGCCGGGAGCAACAGCCCGATGAGGATCGCAATAATTGCGATGACCACCAGTAACTCGATCAGTGTGAACGCGGCAACATGCCGCGCGCGCGCTTGCGGAGTAAACATTGGATTGGCCCAGAAATGAGGAGAATAAGCGAGCCTCGGACCAGTTCTGAGTTTATCGTGAGAAAGCAGACCCGCAAGCGAAAAATGGAATTAATCGATCGAACACCTGAGTTCCGGGTCACTACCGGGCGGGTGCGTGAGAACACGCCCGGTAATGACCCCGGAACTCAGGCGAGCCGCGACGCCGCGTCCTGGCGGTAGCCGCGACGCCGCGTCCTGGCGGTCGCGGCTCGTCCGGGCGCGATCCGCCTTCCGTTTTTCGACTTGGAACCGGAGGGGCTCCCGTGCGGCCACTGGTAGTCAGGACCCGCTACCTTCAGCGGGTTCAGGTATCGCGCGCTCGGTTCGTTTGCGGTACGGTCACTTCTTTGCTGGCACGGGGTCGGTAAACGGCGCCTTCTCGAACCGGCAATCCTTTTCAATCAATCGCGGGTCGCCGGCTTCGGTGAGGATCTTCGTCAACTGGTCCGCGAGTTGCTTGCGCACGGCCGCGTAGTTCTTGTCCGCGGCAACGTTCTTCACCTGGTCCGGATCGGACTTCAGATCGAAGAGTTCTTCGGCCGGCCGCCTGGCGAAGGCGTAGTCGTATTGGGCCTTCCACTCCTTGTCGTTGCGGTGTGCGATCAACCAGGCTTTGGTCGGCCCGGCGTCCATGTCCGCGAACGCGACGTGAGTGTCGTTTTCCAGTGCGCCCGTGGCGGGCGCTTGGTCCGCGGTCACCCCTTTCGGCTCACCGAGCGGATAGCGATCCGGCGCGAAGTTGCGAACGTACAAGAAGTCCCTGGTGCGCAGCGCGCGCTGCGGGTACGGTTTGTTGCCCTCGCGCGCACTGGCGACGTGCCGCTCGCGACCGGTAACCACCCAGGTGCGGTCCGGGTCCACCTGCCCCGCGTTCTTCGACGCGAGCACCGGCCACAGGGACGCACCATTCAGCCCCGGCGGCAGCTTCACCCCGCCGATTTCGAGGAACGTGGGCGCGAGGTCCATCAGGTTGACGAGGTCGTCCACCGCGCGCGGCCCGGGGACGCCCGGTCCCGCCGCGACCAGCGCCACGCCGGTGCCGAAATCGTACAGGTTGCACTTCCCGCCGGGGAACCCCGGCGCGCCGTGGTCGCCACTGATGACGACGATCGTGTTGTCGAGTTCGCCCGCGCCTTTGAGTTGCTTCAACAGTACGCCCACGTATGCGTCGAAGGCTTGCGACTCGCCGAGGTAATCGGCGAAGTCCTCGCGCACTTCGGGCACGTCTGGCAGGAACTTCGGCAGCTTCCCCTTGAGCGCCTCCGGGTCGATGCCCCACAGCGCCCGGCCGGACCCCTTGACCCATTTACGGTGAACGTTGGTGGGACCGAACCAAAAGAAGAATGGCTTTTTCGCGTCGCGCGCTTTCAAGAACGAGGCGAAGTTCCCTTCCACCTGTGCGAGAATGTCGGCTCGCGCCTGGGCCACGGACCCGCCGCCCTTGACGGCTTGCGTGGCCACTTGCGAGAACTGGTTGAAGCCCATCCCGGATTTCTGGTACGCATGCTGTTGCTTCCCGATCGGCGCGTCGGCCGGCGTGCCGGGGCTCCACACCTTTGCCATCTTGCCGATGTCGTACCCGCCGTCACGGAGCAAGAGCGGGAACGCGGGAATGCGCTCGTCCCAGAGCGCGCCTTGAAGGATCGCCCCGCGCCCGGTGTTAAAGAAGTACCTGCCGCTGAGCAGCGAACTGCGGCACGGCGTACACGACGGGGCCGGGACGAATGCGTTGCGGAACGTCACCCCGCGGGCCGCGACCGCGTCGATGTTCGGCGTCTTGATGACACGGTTGGCGCCCGGTCGCGGGTCGAGCGCGGCGTAGGCCGAGGCGTACCGGCCCCAGTCGTCCGCGAAGCAGAACACGATGTTGGGCTTCTCGGCGCCGCGTGCGGACGAGCCGCCGAGCAGCACCGCGACGAGCGCGGCCGTTCGGAACGCACGCATGGCGGCGGCCTCCTTGTGAGTATTGGCGCTTCACGCGCCTCGCGCCGAAAGATCGGAACGGCTCGGCGCGCACCGCCCTTGCCGGGTTCGCGGATCAGAACAGTTCGCGAATCGGGTTGGCGGCGAAGAGCGCCAGCGGCCGGCCGCTGCTGTCCTGGACGTGGGTGCCTTCGGGGACGCCCAGCGCTTTGTACAGGGTGGCGTGGATCTCTTCCGGTGAAACCGGTTTTTCTTTCGGGTACGCCGCATGCGCGTCGGATGCGCCGTACACCGTTCCCCCACGAATGCCGGCCCCGGCCATCACGAGCGAGTAGACATCGGGCCAGTGGTCGCGCCCGCCGTCCCTGTCCACTTTGGGGCTGCGGCCGAACTCGCCCATCCACACAACCAGCGTCGATTCCAGTCGGCCGCGGTCGTGCAAATCCTGAAGCAGTGCGGACATGGCGCTGTCGGTTTCAGGCAGGTGCTTGCGCAAGGTCTTGAAGCCGCCGCCGTGCGTGTCCCAAATCTTGTTCTGCCCGTTTTCCTCCGCATCGTTGACCAGCACGAGCCGGACCCCGGCTTCCACCAGCCGGCGGGCGAGGAGCACGCTCTGCCCGTGCCGGGTGCGGCCGTACCGGTCGCGGGTCGTAACGGGCTCCTGTTCGAGATCGAACGCCTTCTTGGCGGCACTGGAACTGATCAGGTCGAAGGCGCGCGTGTAGTGGCTGTCGAGGCCGCCCGTTGCGGGGATCTGGTTCAGCGCGTTCGCTTGGCGGTCGATTTGTGCGAGCAGGGCTCGGCGCCCGCCGATCCGGTCGATGGTCAGCTCCGGGCGCGGCGATAGCGCCGGAACCGCGAACGCGCGGGCGTTCGGGTCGCCGCCGAGCACCAGCGGGTCATGAACGGCGCCGAGGAACCCAGCGTGTTGTCCGGGGGTCGGGATGTTGATGTCGTTGGCGAAAACGGGCAGTACGACGTACGGCGGAACGGTCTGCGCGCCCGGGCGGACCTTGGCGACAACCGATCCGACCGCCGGCCAGTCGCCCCGCCGGGCCGGGAACTCGACCACGTCCCGATCCGGCTTGCGGCCGGTCAGCATGTAGTAGGAGCCGGGGTTATGAATCCGGTTCTTGTGCGTGGCCGAGCGGATGATGCTGAACTTGTCCGCCATCCGGGCCAACTTCGGGAGGTGCTCGCAGATCCGGATTCCGGTCACGTTGGTCGCGATCGGCTTGAACGCACCCCGCACCTGTTCCGGGGCGTCCGGTTTCATGTCGAACGTTTCTTGCTGAGCCGGTCCGCCGAACGCGAAAACGATGATGCACGACTTGATGGTCCCCGAACGCGCCCCCGCTTCGGCTCGGAGCAACTGCGGGAGTGTCAGGCCGACGGCACCGAGGGCACCTGCGTGTAACAGCT
>DASWYH010000311.1:0-4592 GCA_036405095.1 Gemmata sp.
GAAATCCGCTTGCCACACCACCCGCGAATCAGCGGACGGGACGTCCGCGGTCCCAGGGAAAGCCGCTTCACTCTTCGCCCACCAAATATTCGACCTCGTGGCACTCCGCCGGGGTTGGCACGTCGAACTTGTCGAAGAGCCACACCACCCGCGAATCAGCGGACGGGACGTCCGCGGTCCCAGGGAAAGCCGCTTCACTCTTCGCCCACCAAATATTCGACCTCGTGGCACTCCGCCGGGGTCGGCACGTCGAGCTTGTCGAACAACCGCTCCCAGACCCGCTCGGGCACGCGCTTCGGGCGCCCGGCGTTGCGCTGGCGGATCAGCGGGACCGGGGGCTCCAGGTACACGACCCGCACGCGCGCCTTGTAGGCCGCGCTGAGGTCGATCACCTTGCCCCGGAGGACGCGCGACACGTTCGTCGCGTTCCACACGAACGACGCGCCCCGCCGCAGGAGCCCTTTCGCGCGGTCGTAGGCCGCCATCACAACCGCGCTCTGGTCGTCCCCGGGCTCGACATCCAACTCGCGCCGGATGTCGTCGAGCGAGATCACTTCGCGGCCCCCGGCGTGCTCGGACACCCACGTGTCCTTTCCGCTCCCCGGCAGCCCGCTCAGGACCGTCACTTCGCACCTCGTGTCGTCGAAGAGGTGCAGCGTCGGGTGCTCGCCCGGGGTGCGGAAGTAGTGGAACCGGGAGTGATCGTTGGCGAACGCGCGGGGGCCGTCCCAGCACCCGCACTCGGCGCAAAAGTCGGGGAACAGCGCGACGCGCGTTCGCGTGTCGTCGTCCTTTTTCACGATCCGCCCGCGGTGGTCGGCTTCCGCGAGGATCGTGAGCAGGTCCATGCGCGTGGTGAGGCCGGCGAGGAGGGCCGCCCGCATCGGATCGGGCTTGTCCAGGTAGTTCGCCGGGAGCCCGTGCCAGCGCACGAGCGCGAGCACCTGTTCGCGCGCCGCGAACGGCGCGCCGAGCGGCCCGAACGCGGGGTCGTCGGTGAGGAGCCGGCGCGCCTTGTAAACGCCCCTCACCGCGTGACCGGGGGAGCGGACGCGCCCGTCCTCTTCGACCCGGGTACACTCGGGTTTCGCGATGTCGTGTAACAACGTGCCGGCGAACACGATGTGGCGGTTCGGCTCGGAGAGCGCGCGGAACTCCGGCAGCGCGGCGAGTTCGGCGAGCACCATGCCGAGGTGCGTGAGCACGTCGCCCTCCGCGTGGAAGGTCGGGTCTTGCGGGCACTCCCCGAGCGGTTCGAGCCAGGGGTAGAGGTCGCGCAGGGCGCCCATGTCGATGCGCCATTCGGGCGGTTCGGGGCAACCCGGGATGCGCCAAATGCCGCTCATAACGGAGCCTCGCGGGGGAAACGGTGCGTTGAGAAGGGAGACCGGGAACCCGCCGAGGTTCGCCGCGCGTAGAATCGGGGTGTGATCCAGATTCAGAACCTATCGATCCGGCAGGGCACGTTCGCGCTGTTCGGGGTGTCGCTGGTGGTGCCGCCGGAGCGGTACGCGGTGCTCATGGGCAAGAGCGGGTGCGGGAAAACCACCCTCCTCGAAGCGGTCGCGGGGCTGCGGGAGCCGCACACGGGCACCGTTACGCTCGCGGGCCGCGACGTGACCCGGCTCCGCCCGGCGGCCCGGCACATCGGCTACGTTCCGCAAGACGGCGTCCTGTTCTCCACGATGACCGTGCGCCAGAACATCGGCTTCGCGCTCGCCGTGCGGGGGGCCTCCACGAACGAGATCGCGAAGCGGGTGAACGAACTCGCGGAGTGGCTGGAGGTCGCGCACCTCCTGGACCGCCGGCCGCGCTTCCTGAGCGGGGGCGAGAAGCAGCGCGTGGCGCTCGGCCGGGCGCTCGCGAGCCGGCCGCCGGTGCTCCTGCTCGATGAGCCGCTCGCGGCGCTCGACGACGACACCCGCGACCACCTCGTCCGGGTGCTGGGGCGGTTGCGCGACGCGCGCGAGGTGACCGTGCTCCACGTGACCCACAACCGCGCCGAGGCCGAGCGCCTCGCGGACGTGGTGTTCCGGCTGGACCGCGGGCAGGTGGCGGAACAGCGCGGGGCGGTCCCGAACGGCCCGGGCGGTTAGCGGATCGAACGGTACTTCCGCAGCGCGTCGAGGACGCGGCGCAGGTCCGGCGGGAGCGGGGCCTCGGCCTCGATCCACTGGCCCGTTCGCGGGTGCTGGAACCGCAAGCGGAACGCGTGCAGCGCTTGCCGCCCGATCAGCACCTCGTCGGCTGCCGCCGGGACCCCGGGCGCCAGGTCTGACAGCTTCACCTGCGACCGCCCGCCGTAGATCCGATCGGCCAGCACCGCGCAGCCGACGTGCAGCAGGTGAACGCGGATCTGGTGCGTGCGCCCCGTCCGCGGTTGCACCTTGACCAGCGTGAACCCGCGGAACCGCTCCAGCACCTCGTAATAGCTCAGCGCGTGCTTCGCGTCGGGGTCCGTGGACACGACCATCTTCAGCCGGTCGTGGGGGTGCATCTTCATCGCCCCCTCAATGTAGTCCGAATCGCGTTCGAGTTCCCCGGCGACGATCGTGACGTACTCCTTGAACACCTTGCGCGACTCGAACTGCATCGCCAGGTCGCGGTGCGTCGCGTCGTCCTTCGCCACCAGGATGACGCCGCTCGTGTCCTTGTCGAGCCGGTGGACGATGCCCGCGCGCAGGTGCCCGCCCCCGGTGCTGAGGTGCTCCCGGAAGTGCCACTGGAGCGCGTTCACGAGCGTGCCCGACCAGTTCCCCTTCGCGGGGTGGACGACCATGTCCGCCGGCTTGTTCACGAGCGCGAGCCAGTCGTCCTGGTAGAGGATGTCGAGCGGGATGTCCTCGGGAACGGGGATCTCGTGCGTCGGCTCCGGCATCGCGACGTGGAGCCGGTCGTTCTTCCGCACCTTGTAACTGGGCTTCAGAACGGGGGTCCCGTTCACGAGGACGCCGCCGTTCTCGATCGCGCGCTGCACGACCGAGCGGCTGAAGTCGGCGCCGAGGTGGAGCTGCACGTACTGGTCGAGGCGCATGCCCTCGGACTTGACCATCACGAGCAGGTCGAGCGGCTCGCGGAAGCGGACGCTCGGGGTAACGGGGGCCGGTTCCGGTCCCGCTTCGGCTTCCGGGATGACGAGGTCGTCTTCGAGTTCGTCGGACATAAGGTGCGTTTCTTGGCAAAAGAAGAGCGTGAGCCTCCCTGATTCTCAGCTTAGCAAGAATCAGGGAGGCTCACGCCGTCCGCTGGGTTCGGGTTGTCGCGAACGATCACGGGCCTTGGGGCAGCACCGGGAGGCCGCTGAGCCCGCCGGGCGGGAGCGGGGCCTTCGGGGCGAGGAGCGGGTCGACCGGCTTGGGGAGGGTGTACGCACTGTCCTGCACGTTGATGACCTGCTGCGGGTTGTTCCGCAGCGAGGCGGCCAGCTCCTTCGCCTCCTTGCCCCACGCCGTGTCCGGAACCGTCTCGGCCACTTTATCGAGGTACTCGGCGGCCTTCTTCGGGTCGCCCCGGTACTGGTCCGCCGCGCCCTCTTTCGGCATCCCCACGAGCGCCGCTTCCGCCTTCGCGCACCCGTGTAGGCACACCGCCTTCAGGACCGGGTCGTCTTTGAACCCGTCCGCCAGTTTCAGGAACGAGTCGCGGGCCTTCTCGACGTTTTCGACCGCCTCTTTGCGCTTGGCCGGGTCGGCGACGGCGAACCGGTCCATCCCCTCTGGCCCGAGGAGCGTGCGCGCGACCTCCAGCTCGGCGAGTTTGGCCTGGGTCGTGTTCGGGTTCTTCTTGGCGAACTCCTCGAGCGACGCGACCGACGTGGTCCCGTTCAGCGCATCGAACTCGGTCCAGCGGGTCGAGGCGAGCTTGTTGTTGTTCCAGGTGACGTACCAGTAGGTCCCGATCCCGGCGACAACGAGGAGGATGATCGCCATCGCGCGGTAGCTGATGAGCTGGCCGGTGCGGAACTGCTCCCAGCCGTCCGAGAGCGCCACCATGAGCGCGTTCGGCTCGGCCGGCGGCGCCGGGGGCGGGGTCGGAGCCGGGGGCGTCGGCGCAGCGGGAGCGGGTGCGGTCCCGGTGGTCGCGGTCGCAGCGGTCGTCGGCGGCTTCGGTTCCGTGCTCATTAGGCTCTCGGCACACCAGTGGGGGCATCGCGGCCGGTACAAACAGAACATCCGGCAGATTGAGTTGATGATATGCCCCCGCTCGGGAGCGGTCAACGGAAGCGAGCGAGGGGAGCGGAGCCGTCCTTTATCAAGCGCGGGCCGCTGAGCGTGCGCCGGGAGCGGACCGGCAACCGTGGAACTCTGATATAGTGTTAGTTACTCACTTTCGATGAGGGCGGGCGCATGCTGGGGCGGCTGTTCAAAGGTATCAAAGCCGGGCTGTCGAAGACCCGTAACGTCTTCGGCGGCGTGTTCGACCTGCTGCGCGGCAAGGGCACGGTCGATCAAGCGTTCCTCGACGAGCTGGAGAAGCGCCTCTACCTCGCGGACGTGGGCACCCAGGCCACGCTCCTCATCGTCGAGCGCGTGCGCCAGGCGTTCCGGGACAAGGAGATCACGGGCGAGGTGGAAGCGTTCGTGCGGGCGCAG
>DASWYH010000312.1:0-2675 GCA_036405095.1 Gemmata sp.
CGAGCACGCGCAGGTTCTTGTTTGCGCTCAGCTCCTTGATGGCGGCGTCCGTGACCTTGACAAACGTCAGCCTCAGCTTCGTCAAGTTCCTGTTCGCGGCGAGTTCCTTCAGCCCCGCGTCGGTGACCGCATCGCACCCCCTGAGGTTGATGTCGGTGAGCTTCGGGAGCTTCGCCAGCACCCGCACGTCGGCATCGGCCAGGTCTCGGTTGAACGAGAGGTTGATGCTCGCGAGATTTTTGATCTCCGCAAGAGACTGGATGGTCTTGCTGGTGGGGTTTGCGCTTTTCAGGCTGAGCGTGGTGAGGCCAGGCAGATTGGCGAGTTCCCGAACGCCCGCGTCGGTGACCGCAACGCCTTGTAGGCTCAGTTCGAGTAGCGCCTTGAGGGCGGTGAGGTCCTTGAGGCCCGCCGGTGTCACTTTCGTACCCGCTATGTTGAGCTTCTGGAGCTTGGTAAGCCCGGTCCACTCGTGTAAGCCGGCGTCCCCGATTTGGGTAAACGCCACGTTCAGCTCGACGAGGTTATTGAGTTTGCCGATGCTCTTGGCCCCGGTGTCCGTTACTCTCGCACCGGAAAGGTTGAGGTAGGTGAGCTTGCCGAGGGCGGAGAGTTCTTCGACCGATGCGTCGGTCACCTCGGCACTTTCGAGGTGCAGCCACGTCAGGTCTTTCAGGGCTGCGAGCTTTTTCGCCCCCGCGAACGTGAGGTTCGTGTAGCCCAGGTACACACCGAACACCGGTTTCCCGGGGCGGGCGTCGTCCCGGTACACGCGCCCTTTGAGCGATCCGACGAGTCGGACCGCTGCGTCCTCGTCGTCACCGGCCCGGGCGCAAGGGGCGAACGCGAGCACGAACCAAATCGCGAGAACCACAACCGCCGGTGGACGCTTCCGCGACATCGTCGTCTCCGTCGTAAAGCTCAAAGCTGATGCGCGCCGGACTTGGCTACGGTGTAACCGTCTGCCCGAGGGGGGCGCGGACAATTATTTTTTCGATCTCATACGCGCACCTGCTGATGGCGTCCCTTATTCTGACGAGCCCGAAGCGCGCGGGGGAAACGTTTGCCGTCGCGCACGCGCACGGCTCGTTCAGACGAGCCCGAAGATGGGTAACCCGGTGGAGCGAGTTTTCGAGCCCATCCGCCGGTGCCCGATGCGCAAGCGCCTTTTTCGGACCGAGAGCCGGTTTGCGCTCCCAGCGCACCAGGGGATTGCGCTCGAAGAACGCGCCCCACGCCCCGGTTTATGCCGGTGAATCGAGGGGCGTTAACTTGCACCAGAAGATGTAGTCCGTATCGACCGCCGTCCCGCCGAGACCGGCAACCAATTGGGCGATCTGCCCGCGGTGATACCAAGCGTGTCCGAAGGTCTGCGTGAGAGCCCCTTCGACCTCCCAACGGTACCGGCGCCCGTCCGGGGCCAGCCACTCGAATTCGCGGGCCAGTTCGGCCGCGTCCAACCGGTCCAGGTATGCGACCCAGGCCGCTTCGGTATCGGCGACTAACCCGGGCAGGTCCGTGAGCGCCGTCCCGGCGGGGAAGGGAACCGGAGGTTCTGCCCAGTGCCCCAACCGGTGCAGCCACCGCCGGCGGGCGGCAACCAGGTGGGCCATACGGTCCACCGCCTTCTGGAACTCCGCCGCCCCCCGGCGTTCGGCCGGAACGGAAGCGAGCATGGCCAGCGACTTGGCGTTGCAGTCTCGTTCGTACTCGTACCACTTCCGGAACCGATCCGCGAGCGACGTCATCGTTCTCCCTCACTCCAAAATGTGTGGTGGGGTCGCCGAGCAACGTGTGCCGCGGTCCCCGTGCGGACCGCGGACCAACGGCGAGCAACAGACGGAGCACGATTCGAGATCGAACCGCGCGCGCTGTCAACTCGACTCAAAGTCCTATCTCTGCGAAGCCCTCAAAGTCCTAAAGCGCGCTGCTGTTCGTGTCCACGAGCACCCCATCGACGAAGACCCGCCCCTGCCGGATCGTGATCGTCTTGGGGTCGCCGTCCGCTTTCCGGCTGAAGCTGCGGAACACGAAGTACGGCTTCTCGTTCGCGTCCGTGGTAATGTCGGCGAGGACTCGCGCGGCGAGCGCTTCGCCGAGCATCAGGCTGCGCGTGTTGTCCGTGCGCCAGTGGACCCCGCCCATGCTCCGGCCCATCGCCACGTTCATGGCGAGCTTGTTCAACTCCCCTTCGATGGTGAGCTTGTCACTTTCCGCCTTGGAGAGCGGGGTGCGAACGCCCTCGCCGGCCTTGTTCACCCCGGTGACGTAAGCCTGGAAGGTGGTGCCGCTGCCGTAGGGGGCCTCGCGTTCCGTCAGGGTGTTCAATTTGACCGGCGTCTTCCCGTCCGCTTCGAGCGTCTGGAAGTACGCTTTGAGGACGGTGACACACACGCCCGCAACGGTGGCGTGACCGGCCCCGTAGGCCGGGTGGGTGGGGCTGCCGGGGGTGAACGCCATCGGCAACAGCAGGCCCCCGGTTCGGTCCTTGACCCATTTCGCGGCTTCGGTCCGCGCGACCCAGTTCGGCAGGCCATACGGTCGCTTGCCGCCTTTGAGGGCGCCCAGCGTTTGGACGTGCACCAGCCCGCCGTACGCTTCCGGGCGCAGGCGGAGGTGGACCTGCCACTTCTGGTTCCACACGACCTTGAGTGCGTGGGTGGCCACTTCGGAAA
>DASWYH010000313.1:0-4989 GCA_036405095.1 Gemmata sp.
GAACCGCGCCCTTGACCGCCAAGTGTGGGATCAGACCCTTCATTTCGGACATCTTTAACTCTCCCTTTCAAAACAACTCACCGAGAGTATGGCCCGGCCACCGCGCCGGCATAAGGTCGGTTGCGGCGCGGAATGTGGCCGCATGTTCACGTATGCAATCGGCTACCGAAATGGCCGGCATGAACCTTTCTGATGGAACCCGTGTCCACCACCCAACCCTTCTCTCTTCCGAAAAGGGCAGCGGGAAGGGCTCCGTCATGAACGCGATTCGCAAGTACCCGCGCACGCGGCACCTCGTCGGTTCGCGCTTGCAAGCCGGAGATGAAGACCTTGATGCGGTGCCGATGTCGGAGCTGAAGGGGCGGTACGTCGTCCTCGAAGAGAAGCTGGACGGCGCGAACTGTGGCGTCAGCTTCGACGCGGACTACGCTCTCCGGCTCCAAAGCCGGGGCCACTACCTGACGGGCGGCCCGCGCGAGCGCCAGTTCGACCTCTTGAAGCAGTGGGCCGGTGCGCTCTCCGACCGGTTGCTCGATCGGCTCGCGGACCGGTACGTGATGTACGGCGAGTGGATGTACGCCAAGCACACGGTCTTCTACGACGCGCTGCCGCACTTCTTCATGGAGTTCGACGTCCTCGACACCACAACCGGCGAGTTCCTCGACACCCCGCGCCGCGGGGAGTTGCTCGCGGAACTGCCCGTGAAGCCCGTGAAGGTGCTGTTCGCGGGCAAGTTCCCGGGCGAGGAGTACCTCCGGGCTCTGATTGGGCCGTCGCACTTCGTTACCGCAAGCGCTCCGACACAGTTCCGCGCCGACGTGGAGCGGCTCGGTTGGGACGTGGAACGCGCGGTGCGCCAAACGGACCTCTCGGGCGTAATGGAGGGGCTGTACGTGAAGGTGGAAGAAAACGGAGTGGTCGCGGAGCGGTACAAGTTCGTTCGCAACGAGTTCACGCAACTGGTGCTGGCCGATGGGCACTGGCAGGACCGGCCCCTCGTCCCGAACCGGCTCGCCGAAGGGGCGGAACTGTTCGAGTAGCGCACGCCGGACGGTCGAAAGCTCCCGAAGCCTTCACTCTGCTTGTGGGTATCGAAAGCCCCCAACTTGTTAGACAGGGTTCAAAAGCGCGGAAAATCCGCTTAATCTCGCCGGTCTAGTTTTGCCGATTAAATCGGTGTGTACGTCGACGACTTCGGCGGGGGTAGGGATATGCAGAACCGGCTGTGTGCGGTTGTGGCGGTGCTCGGCCTGTGGGTCGGGAACGCGCAACCGCAAGAGACCGCCCCGACGATGGGACTACCGCCCGCCGGGGGGGACCCTTTCACCGCACCCATTTTTCAACCCGCACCGTCCCCGGAACCGCACCCCGGGGCACCGGGCGCAACTCTGGCCGATACGGTCGAATCGAATAACCCGCGCACCGTCGTGATACCGCCGGAGGTGACCGGCGCGTGTCCGTGTTCGGAGTTCAGCACTTGGGCCATCGCGGAACTGCTGATCGGGCGCACCCGCGGGCCGAGCGTCGCGCCCGTGGTGACGACCGGCCCGGTCGGCGCGGGCGCGCTGGCCGGTTCCGTGGGGCAATCGGGTACGGTCCCGCTGTTCGGTGGGAAGCGGCTCCTCGACGACTGGCGCACCGGCTTGCGGGTCGAACTCGGCTCGTGGTTGGACCCGGACCGCCGGAGCGGTGTCGCCCTCCGGCTCTACTCGCTGTTCACCGCCAACGAGCAGTTCCGCGCGGTGCCGAACGGTACGGTCGTTATCAACGTGCCGCAGTCCGTGTCCGCGGGCGGGGCGGCGGTTCAGGTGCCGGCGTTCGTGGGCTTCCCGGGGCTTACCACGGGCCGGGTCGCGGCCAGCGCACAGACCACGTTCGCCGGGGGCGATCTGAACTGGCGGTGCGCGCTGGACCGCACCGAGCGGGGGCGGATCGAGTTGCTCGCCGGATACCGCCAAATGCACCTGGCCGACGAGCTGAACATCAACTTCGCAGTCGCCCCGACGGCCGGGAACGCCGCGGCCGCGCAGTTCGGCGGGTCCGACGACGTGCGCACGCGGAACAACTTTTACGGGCCGCAACTGGGCCTCTACGCGGCGACCGGGGGCAAGTGCCTGTGGCTCGAAGGGCACGCGGCGACGGCGCTCGGGGTGACCGTGAGCGAACTCGACTTCGCGCGGTCGCGGAGCGCGGGGACCGGCGCGGGGACGGTTCCGCTGGTGCGGTCGAACGTGAGCAACCGCCTCACGTACTTCGGTGTCGTGTCCGAGGGCGGGGTGCGGGCGAACTGGCGCGTCGCGGACCACTTCTGCGTCACGGCCGGTTACAGCTTCCTGTACTGGAACAACGTGCGGCGCGCACAAGAGATGTTCGTTCTCGGTCCGGTCCTCCGCCCGCAGGCGATCGACTTCACCACGCACCTGTTCACCGTCGGCCTGGACGTGCGCTTCTAGCGCACCGGGTGCCGCGCCTTCCAAAACCCGTTTACCAAGCGGGGCGGCCCTGTGCTCGATGCACAGGGCCGCCCCGCTAAGCTCAGCACCGTTTCAGCGGTTGACCGATTTGAGCAGCCGCTCGACGTGCGGCCGGTACGCGTCGGGCACCTTTTTGAGGTCGTCGGTTTCGATCGTCTTGTCGCCGCTCTTGATGACGATCTTCGGCGCGACGGTCGCGTCTTTGGTGCCGGTGATGGTGTAGGTCACGTCGTTGAGGCGCGCCCGGATCGCGAAGTTGCCGTTCGAGATGGTAACGGACGTCGTGTTGAAGCCGCCGGGGGGCCGCACGATCACGCCCGGCCGCCGGGGGAACTCCGGGAGCGGATCGGGCTTCGGCTCTTCGATTTTCGGGCGCTCGTACTCGCGCCCGGTCAGGGCCTTTTCAACCGCGCCCAACTCCTTCGAGATCGCGGCGACGTTTTCCCCCTTCTTCGCCGCGCTCTCGACGGCCTCCCGCAGCGCGGCCAGTTCCGGCGGCGCGTCCCCCCTTTTTGCGGCGCCCTTGGCGAGCACCCTTTCCAGCGCGGCGAGCGCGCCCCGGATCGAATCGACATTGTCCCCGCGCTTCTCGGCCGCGGCCACGGCGTCGCGGAGGTCACCGAGGTCCGGCTTCGCGGCTTCTGGGCCGTCGGCCCGGATGTCAACGGCGTCCGCCTTTTCGGGGATCGGGGCCACGCGCGGGAGCGGCGGCGCGAGGAGCGGTTTCACGTCGGGCACGGGGAACCGTTGCGGTGCGGGAGCGCCCGGAACCGGGAGCGGCGGTTGCACCACCGGGCGCCCCGGGTCGGCGAGCACCACGCCCTTGATCTCCACCTTCTTGCCCTTGCGCAGCACCACGAGGTCGAGTCTCTCCCCCGCTCGCGCGGCGTTCACCTGGCGAACGAAGTCGTCGGCGTTACTGCTCGCAGGCTGGCCGGCGAACTCCACGACGATGTCGTGAACTTTCAGCCCGGCCCGTTCGGCCGCGGACCCGGGCACCACGGCGGCGACCGCCACGCCCACATCGGGATCGAGGCCGAGCTGATCGGCGGTGACCGCGGCGAGCGGCTCGAACCGGATGCCGAGCCGGGCACGCGCGGGCACCCGCTCCATGTCGGGGAACACCAGTCCGCCCCCGTTGCCGGGGAGCAGCGCTTTCAGCATGAGCTGGTCGGCTTCGGCGAGGAGCTTGAGCGCCTCCCGGTCGCCCGGGTTCTTGGCGAGCTGTTCGAGTGCCTTCCGCCGCAAGTCGGTGGCCCGCTGGAACGCTTCCGGGTCGATGCGTCCCGTGAGCGGCATCAGGTCGTTACGGTTCGGCGGTTCGGGTTGCGGTATCGCTTTGGGCGGGGTGAGCGGCCGGCCGGCGACTGCGGTTTCGACGGCCGCGAGTTCTTTTTGGATCGCGTCCACGCTCTCGCCCTTCTTCGCGGCGGCCTCGACCGCATCGCGGAGCGCCCGGAGTTCGGCCGGGACGGTGTCCGGCTTGATCCCGGGCAGCGCCTTCTCGAAGGCGCCGAGCGCCTGGCTGATCGCGTCCACGTTCTCGCCGCGCCGGGCGGCAGCGGCGACGGCCTCGCGGAGCGCGGTCAGGTCGACGGCTTTGGCGCCGGCAGCCGGTTTCGGCTCCTGTGCGGTGCGCGCCACCCCGGCCCATACCGAGGCACCCACGAGCGCGACCGCAACGGCCCACTTCCCACTACGGAACATGCTGACACTCCTGGAGGGGCGCCCGAATGCAATCTTCAGTTCATCACAGACGACACGCCGAGGCAAGCCCGCAGCGCAGAAGTGCCAGGTCCCAAAGGAGCGTCCGCATTCCAGGCGCGGCTCGATCACGACACGACCGCGGCGCGCTCACCGGCTGGAGCCCCACTGCGGGACCGCGGCACCCATATCGCGGTCATTCGAGGTCTCCTCGGCAGTCCGTGTGGAACCGCAGTGGGAGCCGCAAGACCGACAGGGCCGTGAAGCCTTTCGGCGGAGGGCCGGGTGTTGCCACACCGTCGAATGCAGAAACCCTTTGGTCTTATGACTTTCGACTGCGGCTTCTGACCTGGAGTCGCTACTTCTTCCCGAAGCAGAACAGCGTGCTGACACCGCGAATGTAGACGCGCCCGTCGGCGACGGCAGGGGTCGCGTAGACGCCCTCACCGAGCGCCACTTTCGTCGGCTCCTCGTACTCTTTAGAAGCCTTCACCGCTGCAATTTCGCCCTTCTCGGACACCATCAGAACCTTGTCACCCACCAGAACCGGTGACGCGGTCACGTCGCTATTGAACACCCGCTCGGTCCAAAGCGATTTCCCGGTTTTGGCCTCCGCACAGGTTGCAATGCCCTTGTCGCCGATCCAGAACAGTTTGTCGCCCTTGACCAGAACGCAGGGCACGTAGGGAGTTTCTTTCTTCAAGTCCCATACCTTCGCGGGGGTCTTCTTTTCGGGGTCGATCGCGGCCATGTATCGCGATCCGCCACCGTCGCCGCAGTACACGATCAGGAACCCGCCCGCGTAAACCGG
>DASWYH010000314.1:0-7102 GCA_036405095.1 Gemmata sp.
GTGCGGCGCTGGGACCTCGTGACCGGCCGAGTGAAGGACACGGTCCCGTGCACCGGGAGCGCGTGGTCCACGGCCCATCGGCTGTCCGCCGACGGCACCCGGCTGGCGGTGGCCGGGCCGTTCAGCGTCGGCCTGTGGGACATCAAGACCGGTCGCGAGTTGAGCGCCGCGGCCGGGATGCCGGACGGGTTCGTTCACCCGGTCGCCTTCTCTCCGGACGGGGCGCGGGTGGCGACGGCGTCGTTCAGCGAGTCCGCGGGCAGCGTGATTCAGGTGTGGGACGCGGCGGACGGGCGCCCCCGCGATCGGCTGCCGGTCGCGCGCCGCCAACTCGTTTGGGCTCTCGATTACGGTTCCAACGGGACGCTGGCGGCGGCACTCGGGGCGCTCGACGAGTTACCCCCCAAGCCGCCGGCGCGCGTGTTCCTCTGGTCCCCGGAGGGCGACGGGGCCGCGGCGCTGCGGTTGCCCGAAGGGACGCGCGCCGTTGCGCTGGCACCAGGCGGGGACCGATTCGCGGTCGCTTCTGCGGAGGCGGTGGCCCTATTCGACCGGAGCGGCCGAGAGGAGAAGAAGCTCCCCGGTCGGTGCGCGGCGGACGCGGTCGCGTTCTCGGCCGACGGGGGCGCCGTGGCCGCGGTCGACACGGCCGCCGGAACAGTGACCGTCTGGACGCTGGCGGACGGGCGGGCGCAAAAGTGGACCGCAAAACATCGTAAGGTGAGGGGGCGGGAGGAGCCGGTCCTCCGGCCTCCGGTCGCGCTGTCACCGGACGGGCGCCTGTTCGCTGTCGGCACCGCCGATCCGCACACCCGAATCCGGATCGTCGAGGTCGCATCCGGAACCGAGATGTGTTCCCTCGACGGGTGGACGCACGGGTGGCCGTTTCAAGAGTTCGCATTCGCGCCCGACGGGCGGACGATCGCGTCGGCCGGCACCGACGGGGTGGTGCGGGTGTGGGAGGTGGCGAGCGGCCGGGAGCGGTTCCGGTTCGTCGGGCACCGCAGCGCCGTGTTGGCGGTCGCATTCAGCCCGGACGGCCGGCGGCTGGTCTCGTCGAGCATGGATGGCACGGCGCTGGTGTGGGACACGTTCACACCGCAGGCCCCGATGTCACGTGCGGCCCCGGCCCAGCTCTGGGCGGACCTGACGGGCGCGGACGCGGGCGCGGCTCACCGGGCCGTTGCTTCGCTCGCTGCGGCCCCCGATACCGCGATCCCGCTCCTGCGACAGCGGCTGTGCGTACCCGCGCCGACTGGAGAGCAGGTGCGGACGTGGCCCGCCGGTACGGGGGCGGATCGGTACGCGGTCCGTGAAACTGCGACCGAAGAATTGGCCTTCCTCGGCCCCCAACTCCGGGCGGCGCCGCCACCGGGAGCGTTCGCCGATGGGCAAGCCCGGTTGTTGCGTCTGGGCGACGGTTCCGGGGCACAAGCCCGGTCCCATTGGGCGGCGGTTCGGGGCGTCGAGGCGCTCGAGCGGATGGGACCCGAACCGGCCGCCCGACAGCTCCTCCGGGAACTCGCGAACTTCCCGGCCACGAGTGCGGTGGGCCGGGAGGCTCGCACCGTGTGTCGCCGCCTAAAAGACGAAGCGCCGATCAAAAAATAACAGGTGCCCGACGCCCGAAGTTCGCTGCCCGCCGGCTCTGCCCCCTCTCCTCGGACCGGCTTCGTTATCCGCGCGGCCCCGCGCGCTGTCCTGTCATCGTTTCGGAGGAGATCATTGATGGTCGTTCCCAAGCGCACCGGCTTCACGCTGATCGAGTTGCTGGTGGTGATCGCCATTATTGCCGTGCTCATCGGGCTCCTGTTGCCCGCCGTTCAGAAGGTGCGGGCCGCCGCCGCCCGCGCGAAGTGCAGCAACAACCTCAAACAGATCGCTCTGGCCGCGCACGGCCTACACGACGCCGAGCAGGAGCTCCCGATGGCCCTCAAGATCGGCTCAACGCAGGGCACGGGCTACCAGACCGCGCTCATCGCTCTGCTCCCTTACATGGAGCAGGCCCCGCTCCATCAGCAGCTCCGCGCCAAGGCCGTTGCGTCGGGCCAGTCCATGTTGGGCGCGGTCGGGGACGGGGGGCCGGCGTCGCTGGACGCCTCCACGGTCGCTTCGTATGTCTGCCCGGCGGACGCGCTACCGTCCCCGGCGGTTGACCAGTGGCCCGGCACCAACACGTATGTTGGGCTGAGCAGCTACCGGCCCGGTTACTCGGGGCTGGGGCCGAACGATCTGAACTGGGGGACGGACGGTGTGATCTGTGACCGCTCCGTTCGCATTACGGACATTACCGACGGCACGTCGAACACACTCATGTTCGGTGAGGCCTCGAACTACGAACCGAACTGGGCCGTGTGGGCTCCGGTGATCGGGAGCGATAACATTCCGTTTGCCGTCATGACTTCGGGTTGGGTGTACCCCGCCTTCCTCCCGGTCGCGACGGGATTCAATCCGCTCAACTTCACCCTGCCGGCCTCGATCCCCGCGGACGTTACGCTCGCGCAAACGCAGATCTTGGCCCGCGTTCAGGGGTACGGGAGCCAACACACCGGCGGGGCGAATTTCGCCCTGGCAGACGGCTCCGTCCGGTTCATCTCCAATTCGGTGAACAGTTCCTCAGCGCTGCTGTCCAAGCTCGGCACCAGGGCCGGCGGGGAGGTCGTCAATGCGGACTTCTGATGTGCCCGTTCCGGGCCCCGCGGCGCTCCGGGTGCTCGGAGCCGCGCTCCTGTTGGCAACCGGGTGCGGCGGGCCGACGGTGGCATTCGCCCCGGTCGAGGGAACCGTCACCCGGCACGGGCGCCCGGTGGCCCGCGCGCAGGTGATCTTTTACGCGGAGGCGGAGAACGGCGGCCCGCGCGCGATCGGCATCACCGACGACGCGGGGCGGTTCCGACTGGCCGCGGACGACGGGCGGACCGGCGCCCCGGTCGGGCGGCACCGGGTGTGCGTGATCGACACGAGTGTGATGACCGAGCGGCTCGCGGGGCTCGCGAAGCGGTCCGGGCCGGCCGCTGCAAAGGCGCCACCGTCTCCGGTTGCGGGCAAGGGGGTGCCCCTCCCGCCGGAGTACGGTCGGCCGGGCGAAACGCCCCTCCGGGCCGAGGTGCGACCCGGCGCGCAGACGATCGACTTTCAGATCCCCTGATAGTGCTTTGCTCCGGAGGGCGCCGTGTCCCGGCGGCTGAAGATCGGTTTCGCCGTGGCCCTTTCGGCGGTTGCGGTGGGGTGGCTGCTCGCCCCGGTGCCCGAATCGGGGTTCGTGTACGCGACCCCGAGCGGCGAGCCGCTGCGCCTCGACCTCGATTACCCCGTCGGTCCCGGCCCGCACCCCGTCGTTCTGTTCGCCCCGCACCGTGGCGATTGGGGGCCATCGTTCAAACGCGACGACCGGTGCCACCGGCTGGTGGCCGCGCTCACGGGCCGCGGGTTCGCGGTCGCCACGATCCATTACCGGCTGGTGGGGGCGCACCGGTTCCCCGCTCAGATCGAGGACGGCAAGGCGGCGGTGCGGTGGCTGCGGGGCAACGCCCCGCGCCTCGGGTTGGCCGCGGACCGGGTCGGTGTCATCGGCGTGTCGGCGGGCGGGGACGGGGCGTGCATGCTCGGCACCACCGGCCGCGGGGACGGGTTCGACCCGCCCGGCGAGGAGGGGGCCGCGCGCGTTCAGGCCGTGGTGGCGCTCGGTGCCCCTGCCGACTTGACCGTGCCGCTCTCGGTTACGGGCGAGCGCCTGTACCTCCGGCCGTACCTGGGCGCGAGTCGGGACGCCGAACCGGCTTTGTACGCGCGCGCCTCGCCGGGCACCTATGCGACCCCGGACGACCCGCCGTTCTTGCTCATCCACGCCACGAACGACGCCGTCGTCCCGGTCGCGCAGCCGCGGGCTTTTGTGGCACAACTGCGACGCGCTGGGGTATCGGCGGAACTGGTGGAGGAGGGCGGGGCGGTTCACGTTTGGGGGGGCGAGCGGCTGGATAAGACGCTCGGGCGGGTGTGCACGTTTCTTGAATCGCACCTGCGCAAGTAACGCTACGCCGTTGGGGGTGGATGTGGCCCGTTGCTCGGACGTTTTGGTCGAAGCGAACCGGCGCTCCCCGGCAACCGGTTCGGGGAGGCCGGTGCTTCAAACAGCTTTCTCGTGCTCGCGTGGGGGACCCGCAAAACCGAAGCCAAACCAGGACCCCCGTCATCGGACCGCGGGTGAGCATCGACACGCGCGGCACGCCGGGCGCTCGCACCCGGGGCGCTGCGCGTGTACCATATCCCTTCGGCGCACTTCGATTTGAGGCTCCGTTCCGAAAGGTGGTCCGACGTGGTCCGTGCCTGCCCCCCGCTCGCGGTTCTGCTGCTCGCGGTTCTCGGTGCCGTGCCGGCCCCCGCCGCGCCCCCGGCCACCCTGTCCGACAAGATCGGCGCGGTCATCGACGGCCCCGACTACAAGCACGCGACCTGGGGCGTTCTGGTCGTGGACGCGAAGACCGGCGCGACCGTGTACTCACGGAACCCGGACGCCATGCTGGCGCCCGCTTCGGTTACCAAATTGTTCACGTGCGCGGCGGCGCTGGTGGCCCTCGGGCCGGATCACACGCAAGAGACCATCGTCTACCAGCGCGGGCTCGTCCGCAAGGGCACGCTTCGAGGCGACCTGGTCCTGGTCGCGAGCGGGGACCTGATGCTCGGCGGGCGCACGAAGGACGGCAAAACCGTCTTCAAGAACAAGGACCACACTTACTCGAACGGCGGGTTCGGCGACTGTGAGGTGACCGACACCGACCCGCTCGCGGGGCTCAACGAACTCGCGAAGCAGGTGAAGGCCGCGGGCATCACGCAGATCGACGGGGAGGTGCTCATCGACGACCGGCTGTTCGCACGCGCGCAGGGCAGCGGCAGCGGCCCGGACGCGGTGACCTCGATCGTGGTCAATGACAACGCCATCGACCTGCTGGTGACACCGGGCGAGAACGAGGGCGACCCCGCGAAGGTGGTCATGCGCCCCGAGACGAGCCTGTACACGATGGACGCGACCGTTGGTACCGGTGCGGCCGACAGCGAGGGGAGCCTGCAAATCATCCCGGTCGGGCCGACGCAGTTCGCCGTGCGCGGAAAGGTGCCCCGGGGGGCCAAGCCGCAGGTCCGCGTGCTCAGCGTGGACGAACCGGTGCAGTTCGCGCGGGCCCTCTTCGTCGAGGCGCTTCGGCGCCACGGGGTCCGGGCGCAATGCGCGATCCTGCGCCCGGGCAACCACACCCTGCCCCCCAAATCCGATTACGAGAAGCTTCAAAAGGTCGCGTCGCTGACCTCGGCCCCGTTCAAGGACACGGTCCTTGTCACCCTCAAGGTGAGTCACAACCTGTACGCGAGCGCGCTCCCCTGCTTAGTTGCGGCGTCGAAGGGGAAAACCACGCTCGAAGCGGGTCTCAAGGAGGAGCGCAAGATCCTGAAGGATCTGGGCCTGGACACGAGCGCGGTGTCGTTCGGGGGTGGGGCCGGCGGCGCACGGTCCGACTGCGTGACCGCGCGGGCAACGGTGCAGGTGCTTCAGGGCATGGCGAAGCGGCCCGAGTGGGGCGCATACAAGGCCGCGCTCCCGGTTCTGGGCGTCGATGGCACGCTCAGCGACACAGTGAAAGAAGACAGCCCGGCCCGCGGTAAGGTGCAGGCAAAAACCGGAACGCTCATCTGGTACGACGCGGCCAACGAACGGTTCCTTCTCAAGAGCAAGGCGCTCGCGGGAACGCTCACCACCAAGAGCGGCAAGGAACTCTTCTTCTGCGTGATGGTGAACAACGTGCCGCTCCCGAAGGACGTGACGGCCGCGCGCGAAGGCAAGCTAATGGGCACGTTGTGTGAGCTGATCTACGAAAACGGGCCGTAAAAGGTGGCGCGCCCGTCCCCGTCTCGGTCACTCGTCCTCTTCGAGCGCCTCGCCGAGTACGTCCTCCGCGACGTAGATGGGCACCCGGTTGGCGACCGCAACCGCGATCGCGTCCGACGGGCGGCAATCGACCTCGGTGAGTTCGCCGTCCTTGCGGATGCGGAGTTTCGCGTAGTACGTGTGCTCCTTCAGGTCGCTGATCACGATGTCCTGGATCTCGCCCCCGAGTTGTTCCGCCACCGCCGTGATGAGGTCGTGGGTGAGCGGGCGCGGGGCCTGGATGCCCTTCACCCGCCGGTCGATGCTGGTCGCCTCGAAGATGCCGATCACGATCGGGAAGTGGCGCTCGCCGTCCACCTCCTTCAGCACCACGATCTGGTGCTCGACCAACTCGCTAATGATGATCCGGCGGAGTTCCATCTGGATAGGCATCGGCGTTTGCTGCTTCGTGGGAACGGGTTCGGGGTTGTGTTGGGCGGCGCGCCCGATATCTGGAATAGTAAACACCGGAACCTGAACACCAAACACGAAAAGCCGATGCCCACCCCCGCGACGGTTCTGTTGAGCGCTCCCGCCGGTTGGCCCGATGGGACCGAACTGCGCAAGCTCATCGCGGCAGCCGGGTTCGCGGTCGCCGATCACGCGCTCGGCTCCGCGCCCGCGGTGGACTTCGATCCCGTCGTCGTTGCCGTGGTCGTGGTTCCGGCGCGGGCCGAGGTGGCCGCCGCGCAAACCCGTCGCTGGCGCGCCGAACTCGGCGACGCGATCGTTCCCGTGCTGTGGCTCGCGCCCATTGAAACCACCTTACTCGGGCTGGACGCGGGGGCGGACGTGGTCCTACCACCCGCGGTCGAAACCGGTGTGCTCGTCGCGCAGATCCGCTCGCTGGCCCGCGCCCAGGCCACCGCGTCGCGGGTGGCGGTGCGCGCCACCGAGGCCCGGTTGCTCGGCGATCAGTTGAAGAAGGCGCTCACGCACCTGGACCGCGAACAGGAGATGGCCCGGCGGGTGCAAGCGACGTTCCTGCCGAAGTCGTTCCCGCAAGTGTGGGGCACGCGGTTCCACGTCTGCTACCGGGCGCGGAACCGGTTCGGGGGCGACTTCCACGACGTGCGCCGGCTCGATGAGAACCACGTCGGGTTCTTCGTGGGCGAGTTGATCGGGTCCGGCGCGGCGACCGGCGGGCTGTTGGGCGTGTTCGTGCAGCAGTCCGCGCAGCTCAAA
>DASWYH010000315.1:0-4708 GCA_036405095.1 Gemmata sp.
GTGGCGGGGGCCACGCGCTCTTTGGTCTTGGACTTGGGCGAACCGGGGCCGACCTTGTTCGTCGGGCGCACCAGCACCACCGACCCGTTGAACCCCGGGATCCCGCCCCGGACCAGCATCAGGTTGTTGACCGGGTCCACCTTCACGATCGTCAAGTTGCGGACCGTCACGCGCTCGTTGCCGTACTGGCCGGCGCGCTTCAGGCCCTTCTTCGGGCGCCCGGTACCACGGTTGCTCGCCAGCGACGCGGTCGAACCGGCCTGGCGGTGAACCTTCTTCGCACCGTGCGCGGCCGGCATACCGTCGAAGTTGTGGCGCTTCATCACGCCCGTGTACCCGCGGCCCTTCGTCGTCCCGATCACGTCCACCGCGAGCACGTCCTTGAACACCTGATCGACGGTGAGCTTGTCACCGACCTTCAGGTGCATGTCGTCGCTGTACAGTTCGTGCTTCTGGGTCGCGCCTTCGCCGCTCACCTTGATGCGATCGACCTTGAAGCTCGCTTCCGCCGGGCCGGCCTTCACGGAGTCCGTCTGCACGAACGAGCCGCCCACGTCGAGGCGGAACTCGCGGATCACGCGCTGCGGTTCGCAGTCGGCCTTCGGGGGCAGGGCCACGCCGGCCGTTTGACGCGCCTCTTTGCGCTTCGACTTGAGCCCGGCGGCCACGTGCCCCTGTTCGGGGCGGGTGGCGTTCTTGCGCTTCTTGTCCTTGAATCCGAGCTGCACGGCCGTGTAGCCGTCCTTGATGGCGCCGCCCTCGGCCTTGGGGTACTTGATTTGCAGCACCGGGCACGGCCCGAGTTGCAGCACGGTGACCGGTTCGGCCTTCCCGTCGGCCGTGAACACTTGCGTCATCCCGATCTTGTAGCCAATCAGCCCGATCGACATCGCAACACCTTTCAGCCGCGCACCGGTGCGGCCCGCCTGTGGTGGAAGGTGCCCGTTCGGAAACGAGCGGTCGCCCTCCCATCACAGGCGAATGGGAGGGGCACCCCGGCCGACCTGCACTCGGCGCCGCGCGCCGCGCATCAGTCGCATGTGGTGCCGGGCGTGGAAAGTACAAATTGTAGCGGTCGCTGCGCCGGCGGCCAGTGCGCGAGCGGCGCCGCCGGGGCGCCGGCGCCGGGGCGCGTTGGACATCGGTCTCGCGGGCGTCATGATTGCGGGCGCCACGTAACAACGCAACGCTTCGGAACATGGCAGGTTGCGAACCGCTTGACCCGGCGGGTACGATTACACCGCTTCTCCACATCACTGAAGGGGCACCACATGAGACGGCTGTTCGCGGCGATCGGAACCTGCGGGTTGGCCATCGGGGTAGTGACCGCGGGCGATGTCCCACAGCCTCCCTCATCACCCCCCGCGGTCTCGGAACTGATTGTGCGCCTCGGGTCGGGCAGCTTCCACGAGCGCGAGGCCGCTACCGCCGCCCTTTACAAAGCGGGTCCGGGCGCCATTCCCGCTCTGCGCGAGGCCGCCAGATCCAA
The DNA here is from genome assembly GCA_036405095.1 of Gemmata sp. Lineage (GTDB taxonomy): Bacteria > Planctomycetota > Planctomycetia > Gemmatales > Gemmataceae > Gemmata. The sequence continues at coordinate 1,490 of DASWYH010000315.1, forward strand.
GGATCCCGAGGTGCGGCACCGGGCCGCGGGCGCACTGTTCCGGCTCCAACGGACCGCGGACAGCGCCGCGCTCCTCGCGCCCAAAAAGGTCGCGCTCGCGTACCGCAACGCCCCCCTCGGCACCGCGCTCAACGACCTGAGCACCCGCACCGGCGTGAAGATCGCACTCGACCCGGAGCGCGTTGCGAACCCGCTCCGAACGGTGACGTGCGAGACCGGTGAACTGCCGGTCTGGGAGGCGATCGAGCGGTTCTGCGCCGCGGCCGGGCTCGAAGAGGTCAACCGGCTCGAACTCGACGTGCCGAAGCAGCCCTTGAGCCGTCACGGGTACGTTTCGTTCCCGCAACCGCCCGCCCCCGGAGCGGTGCCCGTCACCCTCATCGACGGCAGGGGCCGGCTCCCGGGGGCGCGCGCGACCGCCGTCCGCGTCGTCGCGGTGCCGCGCTCGTTCCCCGGTCACCGGGTCACGCTCGGCACCGGTGAAACGACCCTCTGTTTCGACATCGCCCCGGCCCCCGGGCTCAACTGGCAAGACGTGGTCGCGGTGAAGGTTCACAAGCTGATCGATGACGCCGGGCGCACGGGCGGGGCCGGGTCCGAGGGGGCGGAGCCGGCGCGCAATGGCTCCGAGGTCGTGGTGCAGTGGGGGGGCGGCCCCGGTGGCGGGTTCGTCATGGGCGGCGGCCGGTTCGACCCGCAAACCGGGAGGCCGATCTTGCCCGAGAGCGTTCCGAACCCGCGCATCGTCCCGGTCCCGCTGAAGCTCGGCACCCCCACCGCGAAGAGCATCAAGCGCCTGGAAGGGTGCGTGTTGGGGGAGGTCCTGGTCGCGAACCAGTACCTCATCACGGTCCCCGACCCGGTGAAGCAGAGTCAGGGTTCGTTCAACGGCCCCGGACAAACGCGGCTGACCATCGACGCGGTCAGCGACGCGCCGAACGGCGACACCCGGGTGCTGGTGAAGTTGCAGCACCCGGCGCCGTGGGCCGTGAGCGCGCGGCGCGGGCGGAACCCGGGCGGGGTGTGGCCCGAGGCGCCGCGCGGTGCGGATCACACGCCGACCCTGAAGGGGCTCGATGCCCAGGGGCGGGAGGTGGCGCTCCGGACCCGCACCAACCTCATCGACAACAGCGACGACGGTCTGGCGCTGATCCATCACATCCAGTTGGAGTTTCGCAAGGGCGCCGCGCCGGCGAAGCTGGTACTGGTCGGCTCGCGCCCGGCCATCGTTGAAGTGCCCTTCGTGCTGGAGAACGTCCCGCTCCCGTAGACTCCCCCCGGGTCGCGAACGCGCACCCGGGGAACTTTTCAACACGATCCGGTATCATACCGGGCGTGGCGCCCGGGTCCGCGAACCGCCTTCGGCGCCCCGGGCGCGATGTGCGGCCCGAGGCACCGGGCGCCACGCCCGGCTGCGTAGCTCCGATCAAAAAAGTTCCGAACTTCTTCGACGCGCCGACCACTTCGGACCCAGTACCAGTTGTTACGCGGCTCCACGGGAACACCTAATGCCCACCGAGGCCCGGCCCCTCACGCGACAGCTCCTCAAGGTCGTTCTCGGGACCCCCGAGGTGCCCGACGGCGACCTGCTCGCGCGGTTCGTGAGTTCGCGCGACGAGGAGGCGTTCGCCGAACTCGTCCGGCGGCACGGGGCAATGGTGTTCGCGGTGTGCCGCCGCGTCACCGGGCGCGCCCACGACGCCGAAGACGCGTTCCAGGCGGCGTTCCTGGTGCTGGCGAAGCGGGCCGGGCACCTGACGCGCCCGGAGTTGCTCGCGAACTGGCTCTACGGGGTCGCGTGCCGCACCGCGCTGGACGCCCGCGCCGCCCGGCGCCGTACCGAGGACCGTGTCGTGTTCGCTGCCCCCGAACCCGTGGCGCCGGAACCGCCCGACGACACCGCGGAACTCCGCCGGGTCATCGACGAGGAACTCGCCCAGCTCCCCGACAAGTACCGCTCGGCGGTGGTGCTGTGCGACCTCGAAGGGCTCCCCCGGACCGCCGCGGCCCAGCAGCTCGGCATCCCCGAGGGCACCCTGTCGAGCCGCCTGGCTTACGCGCGCAAGCTCCTGGCCGGGCGCCTCACCCGACGCGGGGTCACCGCGTCCGCGGGCGCCGTCAGCGCGGTACTCACCCGCGACGCCCTCGCCACGACCGTTCCGCCCCGCACGGCGCACACCCTCGCCCGGCTCGCCGCGCGGTTCGCACGGGAACGGGGTACGGCCCCGCTCGGCGCGTCGCCGGAAGTTACTTCCCTTACCGAAGGAGCATTGAAGGCCATGTTGGTGACACGTTTACGACAGGCGTTCGCGATCGGCTTGCTCACGTGCGGCCTGATCGGGGTCGGCAGCGCCCTGGCCCAACAGCTCGGCGTGCCGGTCGCCGACGCCCCGCCGCCCAACCTGCCGGACCAGCCGCCCCAATTCGACCCGCTCATCGCACAACAGGCGAAGAGGGTCGCGGAACCGAAGAAGGTCGGGGCGAAGGGCGTCGAAGATGACGACGTGCCCTACGGGACGTTCCCGTCTCAAGCGGTCGTTCGCATTGAGGAAGGGAAGTTGATCGTGCGCCAGCGGACCCATTCCACGGAAGCGGTCGCCCAGAAGGTCGGCGAGGCGACCGTCGTGAGCTACCAAACCAGGTCGAGCGTGCGCGCCACCGCGCACGACCCGGCGGACATCGCGGTGTTCGACATGAAGGGGAACCGGCTCGCACCGAAGGCGTGGAAGGAGATGCTCAAGACCGACGTTCACGCGCTCATCGCCAACGACGGCAAGTTGCCGAACCCGCGCGAACTCACGCTGTTCAAACCGGACACGCTGCTGATCGTGTTACCGGCCCTGGCCGCGCCGACCCGCGCCGGGTACGCCACCACAACGTCCGGTGGGGCAACGTACTATGCGCCAGTCGCTCCGTCCGCGTGGGGGTCGCCGGCCCTGCCCATGCGAGCACAAGACACCCGCCCCGGCGTGCCGGCGCAGCCCGCTCCGCGTGCGACCCCCGCGGTGCCGTCCGTGCCGCAACCGGCCCCGGAGACGGCCGATTCACTGACCACCCCGCCGGCTCTGGTGCCGAGCACGACCGCCACGGCGCGCCCCGCGCCCTCGACGCCAGCCCCGATGGAGCGGAAGTAACCAAGCGGTGGTGAACGCGAACGGCCCGCGCAAGACCGCGTCTTGCGCGGGCCGTTCGCGTTCACCACCGCTTGGTTACTTCCGC
>DASWYH010000316.1:0-9706 GCA_036405095.1 Gemmata sp.
CCCTTCAAGATGGCGTCGAGTTCCTCCGCGCCAAACCTCTTCTCGGCGACCTGGTTGATCTGCCGCATGGAAATCCGCAGCCCCACCATCGTGTCGAGGGCACCGGACTTGTTGTCGTCATCGATCACCCAACACTGCTTAGCGGCCTGGACATCGTTCTTGCGGACCGCCTCGATGTAGGTGCGGTACGTTGCCTTGGGATCAGCGTATTCGGCAGCCGGTTTGTTCGCCCGCAGCTCCGCGGGGGGATCGGCGGAGTTAGAGGCAGGCGCCACAGTTGTAAGAACAGAGAGAATGCAGAGCACGCGACACAATGCGATATCCATACCGCATCCCCGAAGGGCCGAACAATAAGCTCACCGGCCGCGCACATCGCGATCGGTACTGGAAACAACGCAGATCTCGCGGTCCGGTGCAGCGCCCAGTTCGGCCGCGACACGGTTCCTCGGCCCGCGCCCGCCCGCGCTTCTGCTCCGCCACCGTTGCGCATCCGCAGAGCCCGCGCCACCGTTGCGTATCCGCAGAGCGTGAGCGACACGGCCCCGTGAGTGCGGCCACCGCATCATACCACACGGGCCGCCGCGGCACCCGCCACCTCACGCGACACAACCGTCTGCCGCATCACAGATCGACCGTTCGCTCGCACGCGACACGGTTCCGCCGTCGCGTCCTCTCTGGGCCGAACAAATAGCTCACCTGCACCGCCACCACCGGATGAGCGGTGCGCCCCGAATCCGCGGGCGGTGTCAGGTGCAGCGCCGGGTTCGGCGTGCCTTGCTCTGCGGCTGCCGGGCGGCGTCGCGGTCCTCGACCTTGAACGCCTCCCGCATGGCGACCTCGACGAGGGCGGCGAACGCCCACAGCCGGACCGGCCCACGGCCGCACTCGTTGCGGACCACCTTGACCCCGCCGGCGTGCCGCACGGTAACGGCCGTCGATGCGCCGTCGTCGAAGTCGCTCGGGTACACGTCGTCCAAGGTCTGCCACCCGCAACTCGACGCACGCGGCGGCCAGCAGGTCGAAAAGGTAGTGCGGGAACCGCCCGCCCCGCTCCCCGAGCGGCTCCACGTGCCGCTGGCCGCTGTACGTGTACCCGTACTGACGAGACGCGGTGAACCGAAACACCGGGCAGGTGCCGAGGCACGGCCCGCGGTCCAGCGACAGCTCGTGGATGTCTGCGGCTTCCACGCCCCAAAGCCCTCCGCTGCCGAACATAAAGCTCACCGGCCCGGCCGCGACGCCCGCAGCCTAACACAACGCGCGGCAAGCTGCGAGAAACAAACCGCATGGCCGGGTCCGGTGCCGCGCCGGGTTCGGCGGCCTTTGCGGCTCACAGCCCGGGCGCCTCCGCGAACGCGGCGAAATCTGGCGCCATCTGCACCCACCGGTTCCGCGAACCACCCCCGGCCCACAGCAGCCGAATTACCCGAGGCTCGTCCGTCCCGTCCCGATAGTCGAGGGCCACCGGTGCGTCCGCACCGAGCCCGAAGTCCCCGACCTCAATGAGCGCCTCGGGCACGATCTGATCCAGCGGGCAGTTGCGGGTGTAAAGTACAGTGGACCCCATTGTCTAGACCAAAAAGTTGCGATCCTTCGCTACCATTTCGTCGGGGCCGTCTTAGTACTACTCCGTTAGAGGTCCGAATCGTTCCAAGGGATTCGGACCTCTAATGTTGCATGAAGACCTACACTCCGTCCCTCGAACCTGCGGTTCTCGACCGGCTCCGTGAGTACGCGGATCTGTTCGCGGATGAGTTCCCCCAGTCCAAGCCCGCCGCGTGGGCCGGTGTGTACCTCCAGGGGCTGCTCCTGGACGGGGAGCGCAAATCCATCGAGCCACTTTCGCACCGGGTCCGGCTTCCGGAGGGGCTCTCCTCCACGGACCCCGAGCAGGCGCTCCAGCAGTTCGTCAACCAGAGCCCGTGGGACCACGACGCGGTTCTCAAGCGGTACCGGGCTCACCTGGCGCACACGTTCGCGTCCCCCGACGGGATCTTCCTGTTCGACGACGTCTCGTTCCCCAAGCAGGGCACCCACTCCGTTGGCGTCCAGCGGCAGTACTGCGGGGCGTTGGGCAAGAGGGCCAACTGCCAGGTCGCGGTGTCCGTGCACTACGTCAGCCCCAAAGGTCACTACCCGCTGGACCTTCGCCTGTACCTGCCGGATTCGTGGCTCACGGACGGTACGCGGCTCGATAAGGCGGGCGTCCCCAAGGACCAGCGGCGCGCCTGGACCAAGCCCGAAATCGCGCTGGAGTTGTTGGACCGGGTCCGGGCCGAGGGGTTGCCCGGTCGGTCCGTGGTGGCCGATGCCGGGTACGGTGCTTCGGGACCGTTCCGGGCCGGGTTGGAGCAACGCGGGCTGACGTACATCGTCGGCGTGACCGGAGATTTCGTCGCGTTCACGGAACAACCGACGTGGGACCGGCCCGAGCCCGGTCGCCCCGGCTCGGGCCGGCCCCGCACACGGCCGCAGTTGGCCCCGAGCAGCCCCCGGCCTGTAGCCCTGAGTGCATTGGCCGAGCGGGTCCGGCGGCAACGGGTCGATTGGCGTGAAGGTACCAAGGGGATGTTGTCCGGGCACTTCGCGTGGCTCCGGGTGTGGCCGGGCCACGGGTGGAAGACGGGCGACTGCGCGGACGAACAGCCGTTATGGGTGCTGATCGAGAAGCAAGGCGACGACGGCCCGTTGAAGTTCGCGTTCTCGAACCTGCCGGCGGGCACGAGTCGGATCAGGGCGGTGCGATTGTGGAAGAGCCGGTGGCCGGTGGAGCAAGGGTACCAGCAGTTGAAAGAAGAGTTGGGGTTGGACCATTTCGAGGGCCGATCGTGGCGCGGGTTCCACCATCACGCGGCGATGGCCCTGTTGGCCTACGGGTTCTTGCTCCTGGAGCGGCACCGGGCAACGGAAGAACGCACGCAGAAGAAGGCCGCCCGCCCCGAGCGGGTAAAAAAGGGGCTACCGAGCCGGTGCTCACGTTACCCGGCATTCGGCGCGCGTTGCAGCGCCTGCTGATGCCCTTGGCCAAGCCCGACTGTACCTACTGTCGAGCGGCCCACCAACACCCGCTCAAAGAGTAACGGAGTAGTACTAAGCCCGGGGCCATGATCGGCAACACCGCCACGATTAATGCCGGCGCGCGCCCGCAGGGCAATTACGTTGTGTGCTTCGGCCCGAACAAATACTACACCGCTCCCGCAACCGACGCCGCGGCTGGGCGTGTTCGGCATCAAGGCGTTTGGCGACATCACGTGGTACGTCCCGTACCGCACGTCCGTTCTGCAGATCACGGACGGGACCTCCAACACGCTGCTGATGTCGGAACTCATCATCAACCAGCAGCGCGGGGACATTCTGAACGACCAGGGGGCGCCGTACTTCATGGGGAACCTCACGCCGAACTCCAGCAGCGCGGATAGTGCGTACTGGTGCAACACGACGAACGCCGATTACGATCCGAAGCTCCCCTGCACGAACACCGGCAACGGCAACTGGTGGCTCGCGGCGCGGAGCCGACACACGGGCGGGGTCAACGCCGCACGCGCGGACGGGTCCGTCGCCTTTTATTCCAACAGCGTGAGCTCAGCGAACTGGGCCGCACTGACTTCGATGAACGGGGGAGAAACGATCAATGACAATTAAGCTCCTCCGGATCGTTGTGTGCGTTGTCGCGCTCGCCGCGGTGGGGTGCAGTAAACCCGTCGCAAAGGTTCGCGGAAAGATCACCGTTGACGGGAAGAACGTCGAACGAGGGACCGTAGAATTCGTGTTGGAATCGGGAGAGGGGGCGACCGTCGGCGCGGTCATCAATCCCGATAGCACCTACCAACTGGAGACGGTGCCGGGCCAGATGGTTGTTCGGATCAACGCGGGAGTTGTGACCGGCAAAGTGCCCATCGTGCCGGGACCGGGAGAGGTCGAGGTTGTGAAGAACGTCACCCCCGATCGCTACAACACGAAATCGGTACTCCGCGCGGATCTGAAACCGGGCGAGAACGAGTGCAACTTCGAACTGCATGGTAAGTGATCATCGACCGGTACGTATGCCTTGCCGACGGCATCGGGACTCTTCGGGTGCAGGTCCCACCGGCGCTACTCGTCCCAGCCGGAAGCAAGGGGGCGGCTCAGTGGCACCGAATGGTCCGGAGCGCTCCCCGCAGCGACCTCTTGTGGGAGCCTGTAGGTCGAGCGAGGCGTCGCGCGTAGCCCGCACTGGGCCGGCCTTGAAAGTGCCAACGTGGGAGCCGACCCGGTGCACCCGCGGGGAGGTCACCGCCAGCGGGGAAGCGAAGAGGGAGGCACCGGATGGTCCCACTGGGGCCGTGGTGACGGCGCGCACGCGAGCGATTCCTGATAAAATAGGGGAGCCTGCTCCGGTGCCGCAAGGCAACGCCGAACCCGTGATGCCAATAAGAGATGGGCCGCCAGAAGTGTGTTGGTTCGGAGGCCCGGGGGATTCAATTCGGAGATCGCCGGTTTGAGGAGACAAGCTCCCGCCTTCGAGGATCGAGCCGGCACCCGGCGATCGGTACCCAGGATCAATCAACAACTCACTGGTATCCGGATTCAGTTTGCATAAGGCCGCAAAGCCGGTGACCGCCGGGTAGGGAACCTGACAGAAAGGGTCAGCGGCTTTTGCCACTTCAGCAGAGACGTTACGAGTACGGTGCACGCCGGGAACCGGGCGACAACAGAATGGCCCGCTCGTCCGTTTCGGAGGTGAGGTGTTTCGGCACCCCGAAACGGCGGGGCGGAGGTGCCACCTCCGACCCGGACCGAATGATCGCGACAATGATCCGAGTCTACTACCCAAAAAACGCATCCCAAAGCGCTTAAATCATTACCAAGTTTACTACTTGGGTTTTCGTTGCGGCATTTGACCCTGTGATTTCGCCCGCATGAAACCCGTGGCCCTATCGCCAGAAAACGTGCCTGATGACAGCGTTTTTGGTGTCTTAATAGTACCTCATGTTTATGAGTGCGTCAGCCTCCGATGCGCAGGATGACGAGGGCTCGGGTTGACAGGCATGAGTTGATAATATCGTGTGGGCGATCAGGCCGAGGGGGGACGTGTGGCGCGTCGGGTCCATCCGGCCAGCGCCCGCCCTTACCTGCTCAAGGCTGGGCGCCCGCACGAGCACAGTTGCAACGCGGATGGGCGGTTGCGGGCCACCCCGTTGCATCGGCCTCGCCGTGCGGAAGGGGCGGCGAATCGGCCGCCGGAGTGGTGCCATCGGCCACCACGCAACGGTGAGTGAGGAAAGAAATCTAAAGAATTCACTGGTATAACGATCGGGATTTCGGCAGACTTGTTATCCTCAAGCCCGGAAGTCTGAGCGACATGAACGGGGTGCCAACCACGGAACGTCTTCAGCAGCACCAGGACCGCCGCGCGCGCGGTACGCCGACCGCGACGGCGCTCGTGGGGCCTGTTGGGCTATCGGCTCGTGCGTGGCGCGCCTGGGCCACCGGGCGCTCTTGTACCATCGCGGACGGTGCCGAGGGGGCGCTGCGCATTTGGGTGGCGACCGCGTTCGAGGCCGCGGACCCGGTTCAGGCGGCCGTCCGCTGGGCCACCACGACGTTCGGCCAATTGGCCGACGACCTCGCGCGGGCAACGCGGTACGACGTGGAGGCGCTGTGGAGCGGGTTGCCTGCCGATCCGCGCGCCCCGGCCGCGAGCGCCGCCTTCCTGTTACTGACCGACCGGGCCTGTGGGGCCGCGCCCGACCCGACCCGGTTCGTGCGTGCCTTGGGCGGCCCCGGGGGCGATGCCGCCCGGGTGGTTCGGGCGGTCGCCGGCCTCACCCCGCCGGACCGGCTGCCGCCCCTGCTCCTGATCCCGCCGCGGGGCGGGCTGCCGGCCGCGCTCCGGCTCCTCGAAGCCGTCGCCAGCGCCGAGCCGCGGTTACCGGTCGGTGTCGCCGTGGCCCGCGACGAGTACGACGGGTTCCTGGTACGGTCGGCCGGGACGCGGGCCGCGGCGCTGGCGCGCGAGGGCTTTGTCGAAGTCGAGGGCGTGAGCGGGAACGAACTGGAGGCGCGGCTGCGCGCGGCGGGCCTCGAGCCGCCGGGAGCCGTGGTGGAGCGCCTCGCGGCCGACGGCCTGGCGGATGAGGTGGCTGAGGCGTTCGTGGGCGCGGTCCGGGCCGTCAGAGCCCCGACCCCCGCGGACCTCGCGTCCGATTTCCGCAGCGTCCACGAGGCGTTCCTGTTCGGGCTGTTGGAGTCGGTGACACAAACGGCCGGGCTGTTCCGACCGAACCAGCCGCTCCCGTTCGCCCACGGCTCCCGGGCCGCCGAAGCCGACCTCCTGGCCGCCGCACTCAAGCTGGCCGTCGAGGTGGACGGCGGGTTCTACCACCTGAACCCCGATCAGTACCGCCGGGACCGTCGCAAGGACTACCTGTACCAGCGCCACGGCTACCTCGTGTTGCGGTTCCTGGCCGAGGACGTGGTGGCCGACCTCGAACGGATTCTGGACACGATCCTGGGAGCCGTGGCCGCACGCCGCGGCCCGCCCCAACCCGCAGGTGACGCGTGAGCACGACCGCTGTTCTCGACACGCCCCGGCCAGCGGTGCCGACCGGGCCGGAACTGGCCGACCTGATCCTGCTGCGCTTGCTCCCGGCAGCCACGAGCGTGAGCCCCGCCGCTCTGCAGAAAGACGTTGCGGTGTTCTTCCACCGCGCCCCGGACGCCGACGCCATCGTCCGGACCCTGGCCGCGCTTCGGGCCGAGGGGTTCGTGACCGCCAAGGGGCAGCAGGTCACCGATGCGGGGCGCGCCCGTGCGCTCCAGTTCCTTGGCGTCGAGGGCCTGCCGCCGCGGTCGAACTGGGGAACGGTTAAGGCGAAGTTCCTCGTGCCGCGGGCCCTGGGCACCACGCCGGAAGCCGTCGAGAGGGGCGACAAGCTGGCGGCCACCCTCCTCAAACGCGACCAGGGCCTCCCGGTGGCGACGGGGAACACGTTGAACGCGGTGTTCGAGGCGATCGCGTGCCAGGCGCTCGGCTTCCCGGACCACACCGAGTTGAAATCGCTCGTCCCGCTGCTGCTCGCCCGGAAGATGGGCGCCGCGACGCCCCCGGGCAAGAAGGACGCGCCGCGTGTCGTCCCGCGGGTGCTGCTGGGCGCGCCCGTGGGCGGGACGAACGGCCTGCGCGCCGTCGCCCTCCGCGGGTGGGCCGATGGTCCACCTTCCCGCCCGCAACCGGAGGCCAAGCAACCGGAACCGCCCCAACCGCGAGCCGAGCCCGAGCCGTTCGACCTGGAGGCGTTCGCGAACACGGTGAAGGCGGTCGCCCGGACGTGCCCGACGAAAGAGTTCGGCGCCCACAAGGCGTTTATCAGCCACGTCTGGGAGCGGCTCCGCGCCGACCGGCCGTTCGCGGCACTGGGCCTCGACGGGTTCAAGGCGAAGTTGGTCGAAGCGAACCGCGAGCGGTTGCTGACGCTCAGCCGCGCCGACCTCGTGCAGTTCATGGACCCGGCCGACGTGCGTGCGTCCGAGGTCCGCTACCTCACCGCCACCTTTCACTTCGTCCTGAACGAGGGGAGCTGAGCCATGCCGCCCATAACCGCTCCGGTCCCAACCGCTGCCAAGGCCGATCCGCGGGTCGCGGCGTACTGCGCGCCCGAGGGCCCCGAGGTGTTCAGCGGGGTCGTCCACGGCAACCAGATCTGGGCGCCCGACCGGTTCGACGTCGAGGCCGTTCACCGCGGCGCCCGGGACGGGTTCCAGCGGCTGCTGTCGCGCGCGTCCGGGGCGGACGCGCCGCCGCACGGGGTGAGCCTGCTGCTGCTCGGGGAGGCGGGCAGCGGCAAGACGCACCTGATGCGCGCGTTCCGCACCGCGGCCCACGAGCAGGGCACCGGGTACTGCGGGTACATGCAGATGCTCTGCCGGGCGGACAGCTACCCGCGGTACGTGCTCAGCTACCTGATCGACTCGCTGGAGCAGCCGTACCGACCGGGCGACCCGACCACCGGCCTCATGCGGCTGGCCCGCGGGCTGCTCGACGCGCTCGAACTCGACCCGGCGGACGTGGAGCAGCTCTGCGAGGACCACCTCGACCTATCCGACCTCGCCAAGCGGGTGTTCCGGTTCGCCGAGATCGCGGTGCAGATCGACCGGTTCAAACACATCGACGTGAACGTGCTGCGGGCGTTCCTGTTCCTCCTGGCCAACGACGGCCGGGTCCGCCCGAAGGTGCTGAGCTGGTTGCGGTGCGAGGACCTCGCGCCGTTCGACCGCGAGGCGCTGGGCGGGCTGGTGCCGCGGCCGGGGCCGGAGATGCCGCTGAAGACGATCGTCAGCCTCGGCCAGTTGATGCGGGCGCTGCCCACCCCGGCGGCGCTGGTGCTGCTGGTCGATCAGATGGACGAGACGCTCGAACTCGGCAAGACGGACGCCGAGCCGGGCGAGCAGTTCCGCTCGGCGGTGGGCGCGCTGATCGACATCACCGAGTCGCTGCCGAGCGCGGTCGTGGTAATCGGGTGCATCGAGGAGCTGTTCAATCGCGCCAAGGCCCAAGGGTACCTCCCGCGCGCCAAGCTCGACCGCCTCGAACACAACCCGGAGCCGCTCCGCCTGAGGAGTGAACGCACCGCAGACGAAATCGCGGAGATCGCCGCGGCGCGGCTGGATAAGTTCTTCGACGACGCCGGGGTCGCCACCGATCCGGCCAACCCGATCGCCCCGTACACCGCGGCCGACCTCGCCCCGCTGGCCGGGATGCGCACCCGCGACATCCTCGACTTCTTCCGGGAGCACCGCCAGCGCTGCGCCGCCGCCGCCGCGTGGGTGCCGCCGTCCGTTTCGACGCAGACGAAAGAAGTTGCCGTTCGCACCGCCGATTTCGCCCAGTTGTGGAACGACTTCCTGCCGACCGTCAAGCCGCCGATCGTGGACGAGCCGAAGCTCGCCGAACTGCTCGCCTGGGCCGTTTCCGCAACGACGGACGAAATGTCCAATGGGCTGATCATCGGAACCGACAAGGCCGGCCGGTTCGTCCAAACCGAACTGCAAAGCGGTGAGGCGGTTGATAAGGTGTTGCTCGCGATCTGTGACAAGGGCGCGCAGGGGAACGGGCTGAAGAACCAGATCAACGAAACCGTCGCCCGGGCCGGCGAGAACCGAGCGGTGTTCATCCGCTCGACGGAGTTTTCCAAGAACCCGACTGCCGAGATCGCGAAGCAACTCGCCCAACTGTGTGCGCCGGTCGGCAAGCACCGGCGGGTCGTGGTAGCCAACGCGGACTGGCGGACCATGACCGCGTTCCGACTGTTCGCCCAAAAGCACTCCGGTGAACTCGGCTTCGGCGGATGGCGGAAGCGGGCCCGACCGCTCGCGAACTTGCCATCCCTTCAAAGAATCCTCGACCTCGACAGGCGCGACCAGGCGCGAGCGCCCGCGCCGATGTCGGAACCCGCCTTGCAAACAATGACGGCCCGCGAACAGGCCGTTCAGGAGGCTTCGGCCGCGAGCCCGATGTCTACCGATCGTGTCCGGTCTCTTCGAGATTACATCACGCTCGGCCAGACCCGCGGTTCCACCCCGACCTCGGTCGATCTCGAACCGAAGAGCCTGTGTCGGCACGCGGCGTTCGTCGGCGGGTCGGGCAGCGGGAAGACCACCGCCGCGCTCGCCGCCATCGAGCACCTGCTGCTGGCCGGCGTGCCCGCGGTGCTGCTCGACCGCAAGG
>DASWYH010000317.1:0-11046 GCA_036405095.1 Gemmata sp.
AGACCCTAAGAAAAAAGCGCCGCTGCCGAAGGTGAACCCGAACGGGCCGCACAAGTGCAAGGTCACCGCGGCGGCGGATGTCCCGCTCGGCGTGCACGACCTGCGCGTTGTGGGAAAATGGGGGGTGAGCAACCCGAGGTCGTTCGTCGTTGGCGATCTGCCGGAGGTGAACGAGAAGGAGCCCAACAACGACATCCCGGAGGCCCAGAAGATCGAAATCGGCACCACCGTGAACGGCACCATCTCGGCCCCGACGGACGTGGACTACACAACGTTCACCGGGAAAAAGGGTCAGCGGGTCGTGATCTCGTGCCTCGCGTCGTCGATCAGCAGCAAGGCCGCGCCGATGCTGGAAGTGTTCGACGTGACCGGCCGGAAGCTCGCCGCGAATCGTAACTACCGCGACGCGGACGCGCTCACCGATGTGATCCTTCCGACCGACGGCGAGTACCTGATTCGGCTGTTCCAGTTCACGTACACGGCCGGCAACCCGGACTACTTCTACCGCCTCACCGTGAGCACAGCGCCGTGGATTGATGCCGTGTTCCCGCCGGTCGTGGAACCCGGCAAACCGGCGCAGGTCACGCTGTACGGCCGCAACCTCCCCGGCGGACAACCCTCCGAATATACAACGGACGGTCGACCGCTCGAAAAGCTCACCGTTACGGTGACCCCTCCCACCGACCCGAACGCAACGACGACGCTCGCGAGCCGCGCCCACGTTGAACCGATGTGTGCCCTCCAAGACGGTTTCGCATACAGTCTGAAAGGCCCTGGCGGCGCATCGAATCCGGTGACGATCTACCTCGCCCGCGACAAGCTCACGGTCAAGACGAAGCCCGCCGGCGCGCCAGATCTGGCAGAGACCGTTTCAACTCCCTGCGAAGTCGCCGGGTTCTTGGCGAAGCGAAGTGAAAAGGACTGGATCGCGTTTAGCGCCAAAAAAGGCGAAAAGGTTCTCATCGACCTCGCCGCCGAGCGCATCGGGGCGAGTGGTGATTTCTTCTTCTCGGTTCGTGACGGCAAAGACCCCAAGCGCGACCTGAGCGGCGAACAAGACGACGACAACGATACGCTCCACCCCTTCGGGTTCTACACGCGAACCACCGACCCCGGATCGTACCAGTTCACCGCCCCCGAAGATGGCAAGTACCTGATCGCGGTGGGGTGCCGCGAGTCGAGCTATCTGAACGGTCCGACCGCCGCTTACCGGTTGCGCATCGGGCGCGCGGTGCCGGACTTCCGCGCGGTGGTGCAGCCGTACAGTCGGTTCTACCAGACCGGTTCGGCCGCGTGGCAAGGTGGGTCACAAGCCTATTACGTGTTCGCGCACCGCACCGACGGCTACACGGGAACGATCGCGGTGACCGCCGAGGGACTGCCCGCGGGCGTGACCGCACACCCCCTGACACTCGGCCCGGCGGCCCGGTGGGGGGTACTGGTGCTTCACACCGCCCCGGGAGCCGCACCGGCGACAACGGCGTTCACGGTGAAACTTACCGGTACGGATAGCGCAGGTAAGAAACTCGAACGAACCGCGCGCCCGGCCTCGGTGACGTGGGGCACGAACCAACCGGATCAAAACATCCCGGTTCTCGCGAAACTGGACCAATCCCTCGTGATCGCGGTTCGGCCCGAAAAGGCACCCTTCAGCATTAAGACCGATGTGCCGAACGCGAGCGTGAAGCCCGCTAACGGCAAGGACAAGGAAGCGAAAGTGAACGGCCCGATCGTCGTGCTGCACCAGGGCGACAAGGCCACCGTTCCCGTAAAGGTCGAATGGTCGGGGGCCGACAAACCGAATGTCACGCTGACCGCCGAAGCAATGGTTCAGAACCAACAAAACCAGCCTGTTACGGTCCAGGTTGCGGGCCAGCCGACGAAGGACAAACCGGAGGTACTCGTCAACATTGATGCGAGAACCAACGGCGTGCCCGGGCTGTACACGCTGACGCTCCGCGGAGTGGGGCAAGTGCCGTTCGTGAAAGACCCGATGGGAAAGCAAAAAGCGAACGTTCCCGCGGAAGCGTTCAGCACCCCGATTCAGGTTCTCATCGTGCCGAACTCGCTCGGGAAGTTCACCACGGGTCCGGTCCCGAACAACCAGCTCAAACTCGGTTCGAGTACCGATCTGCCGATCAAGGTGGAGCGGCTCTACGACTTCGCGGGCGAGTACAAGGTCAAGTTTGTTCCCGCGAAAGAAGCTGCGGGGGTGACCGCAACGGAGGTCGCGATTCCCGCGGGTCAGGACGAAACGAAGCTGGTACTCAAAACGGCCTCCGACACCAAGCCCGGGGGGCTGAACGGCACCATCATCATCACGGCCGTTTACGGCGGCAAATACACCGTCACCTATGAGAACAAGGTCAACTTTAACGTAGTGAAATAGCCGCACCCGGAACCGCGGCCCCGACCCGGTTCCAACCGACCCAAGGCACCAAGAGGAACCGAACCCATGCGCCGAATCGTCGCGCTGTCGCTCGTCCTGCTCGCCGCCCCCGGATACGCGCAGGAAAAGAAGGACACCAAGGACCTGTACCCGCCCATCCCGGTCATCGATCTGAAGCGGAAAGACCCGGTCGAATACGGGAAAGACATCGAACCGATCTTCGAGAAGAAGTGCATGGTGTGCCACTCGGGAACCGAGTTGCGCGGCAAGTACGACATGAGCACCCACGAGAAGGTGATGAAGGGGGGGAGCAAGCGCGGGGCGAAGGTCGTTGTCCCCGGAAAGTCGGCCGAGAGCTTTCTGTTCCTCTCGTGCGCGCGGCTCACCCAGCCGATGATGCCGCCCAAAACGGACGAGCCGCTCGATTCGAAAGAACTTACGCTCATCAAGTTGTGGATCGACGAGGGCGCGAAAGCCCCGACCAGCATGCGGATCAAGCCGAAGATCATCGTGAACCTGCCGCCGGCGCTGGTGAAGCCGGTGCGTGCGGTTGCGGTGGCCCCGGACGGTAAGACCATCGCCGCGAGCCGCGGGAACCAGGTTCACGTCTTCGCTCTGAAAACGATCCCGGCCGAAAAGAAGGGCGAAAAAGATAAGACCGAGTGGGTGTTCTCGAAATCACTACTCGACCCCCAACTGAAGGCCCCGGACGGCAACGCGGCCAGGGCTGCACACATCTCGCTCGTCGAGTCGATGGCGTTCAGCCCCGATGGCAAGTTGCTCGCCACGGGCAGCTTCCAGGAACTTACCCTCTGGGACATGGCAACGGGCGAGCCCAGGCAGCGCATCGGCGGGTTCGCGGATCGTGTGTGTGCAATCGCCTTCTCGGTTGACGGAACGAAATTCGTAACTGGTGGCGGCGCACCCACGGAGGACGGCGAAATCAAGGTGTTCGACACGAACACGGCAAAGCTCTTCACGGAAATCAAGGCGGGCCACAGCGACACCGTGTTTGCGGCGGCGTTCAGCCCGGACGGCAAGTTGCTCGCCACTGGCGGGGCCGACAAGTTTGTCAAAGTTTGGGAACTCCCCACCCAAGCCGACAAGCCCGCGAAGTTCGTGAAGGCGTTCGAGGGCCACACGCACCACGTCATGGGGGTTGGCTGGACCCCGGACGGAAAGAAGCTCGCCTCGTGCGGGGCCGACAACTTCGTGAAGGTGTGGGACTACGAAAAGGGTGAGAAGATCCGCGACCTCCAGGGCCACCAGAAGCAGGTGACGGCCCTCATTTTTGTGGGCAAGACCTCGCAGTTCGTAACCGGCAGCGGGGACACGAGCGTCCGCATGTGGAACGCAGACAACGGCGGCAACGTTCGCTCGTTTCCGGGCGCGCCGGACTACGTGTACGCGGTGAGCGCGAGCCCCGATGGCGAGGTAGTCGTGAGCGGGTGCGAGGACGGCATCGTCCGCGTTTACAACGGCAAGAACGGCACGCTACTGAAGGCCGCTCTGCCCCCCGGCGCCGAACCCAAGAAGGACGAGCCGAAGAAGTAACCTGAGTTCCGGGGCTGATTTGTTTTGAACCTCTGAACGCGCGCCCCCCGGTTATCAAGCCGCTGGTGCGCGCGTTCGGCTTCCAGACACCTCGCAATCGAATGGAGCTGCTCGTGTTGCGGGGCGTGTTGGTTGCGGTTACGGTTCTGGGATGACCCCGCTGTGCAGTCCCGATTTCTCTGTGGGCGACGACCGGCCGGACCCAACCGCCCGGCTCATTGCATTCGGGTTTTACGACGGGGCGACCGATGGCGTTCTCGAAACGCACTCCGGGATCGGTTACCGGTTCGACCTGATTGACGACTGGCCCGGAGCGACGGCTGACACCCTTCGCATGTTCCTCCTCTCTCCGCTCCCGTCCGGTTCCTTCGCCCGGCTGCGTGAACTGATCTCCCCGCACTGTGAGTTCCGCCAACCGTACTGGGTGCCCTCGTGGTGGCACCTGGACGCGACAACCAAGGGCGTGCTCGACTCTCAGGTGGATGCCGTATTGAACGCGGCCGGCAAACCGATGTGGGCGGTCGCGGGATATTTCCTGTGCAACTTCCCGCTCCGGGTCCGTTCGGCATTCGGACCGCCGCGCGAGGCACACGAGTGGGCGCGTGCCTTCGGATTACCAGCGCGTGCGTAGAATAAGCGAGACCCGCCCGCCCGCCTTGCCCGTGTCGGGCGCGACGCTATCAGTAACTGTACCTCTCCCGCCGACCGCTTCCCGGAGCCAGTAATGTTCAGCGAGAACGGCGAGTACGTCGAAGAACAGTTCCGCCGGTGGCAGCACGATAAGAACGCGGTCGAACCGACGTGGCAAGCCTTCTTCGCGGGCATGCAGTTTGCGGGCACGCTCCCGGGAAGCGCGCCCCTTCCCGGTTCCGGCGGGGCCGCCAGTTCGGCCGACCTGCGCGTTCAGACCGGGGTGGTTCGGCTCGTCTTCTGGTATCGACAGGCGGGGCACCTGCAAGCCGACATCGACCCGCTGGCGAGCGACCCGCCGCCGCCGTGCCCGCTCCTGCAACTCGACAACTTCGGTCTCACCGAAGCCGACCTCGACCGCACGGTTGACGGCAGCATGTACTTCGGCCTCAACGGGCCGGTCACCCTCCGCGACCTCATCGGCACCCTCAAAACCACCTACTGCGGCACCACCGGCTTCGAGTACCTGCACATCGACTCGCTGGAACTGCGCTCGTGGATCGCGTCCCGTGTCGAGCCGACCTGTAACCGGCCCATGCTGAAGCTGCGGCAGAAGTACCGCATCCTGCTCACGCTCCATCAGGCGGAACTGTTCGAGAAGTTCCTGCACACCAAGTACGTCGGGCAGAAGCGGTTCTCGCTCGAAGGGGGCGAGACGCTGATCCCGGTGCTTGATGCCCTCATCGAGCGCGGCCCGACACTCGGGGTGAAAGAGTTCGTCATCGGGATGGCCCACCGCGGGCGCCTCAATGTTCTCGCGAACACGCTCCACAAGCCCTTCAGCGAGATCTTCAACGAGTTCGAGGACAACTACCTCCCGCTCTCGACGCACGATGGCGACGGCGACGTGAAGTACCACCTCGGGTTCTCCGCGGACATCGAGACCGCGGGCGGCGGGAAGGTCCACCTGTCCGTTGCGCCGAACCCGAGCCACCTGGAAATCGTGAACCCGGTGGTCGAGGGGCGCGTGCGCGCCAAGCAGCGCAAGCACGGGGACAAGGAGCGCACCACGGGCGTGCCGATCCTGATCCACGGCGACGCCGCGTTCGCCGGTCAGGGCGTCATCATGGAGACGTTCAACCTGATGAACCTCGCCGGGTATCGCACCGGCGGCACCATTCACATCGTCGTGAACAACCAGATCGGGTTCACCACCAACCCGCGCGACAGCCGCAGCACACAGTACTGCACCGACATCGCGAAGTTTATTCAGGCACCGATTCTGCACGTTAATGCAGAAGACCCTGAAGCCTGCGTTGCAGCCGCTGAGTTTGCGCTCGAATTCCGGCAGCAATTTAAGCGTGACGTGGTGATCGACCTCGTGTGTTACCGCCGGTGGGGCCACAACGAGGGCGACAACCCGGGCTACACGCAGCCCCTCCAGGCCAAGATCATCGCGAAGAAGAAACCGCTGTCGGCGATCTACGCGGCGAAGCTGGCGGGCGCGTCCGACGATCCGAGCGTGACCGAAGCGGTGGTCGCGGACCTCGTGAGCGAGTTCGACGCCAAGCTCGCCGAGGCGCTCCGCGACGCCGAAACGATCGGGGCCGCCTACCGTAGCGAGTTGGAGGCCGCGCACAAACAAATCAAGGAGATGGTAAAAAAGGGCGAGAGCAAGAAGCGCGGGATGGAGGGCTTCAACGGCGACTGGAAGGGGTTCACCAACCGGTACTCGCACGACCCCGTTGCGACCGGGCTCCGGGACGAGGTCCTCGACCGAGTGGGCGCGGCACTGGGGACGTTCCCGAACGGGTTCACCGTGCACCCGAATCTGCTGAAGACGCTCCTCGCGCGGTCCGAAAATATCACCAAGAGGGGTAGCGTCGATTGGGGCACCGGGGAGGCCCTCGCGTTCGGCTCGCTGGTCCTCGAAGGCGTTCCGGTGCGGCTCTCGGGCCAGGACAGCCGGCGGGGCACGTTCACCCAGCGCCATGCGGTCGTGGTGGATTACGAAACCGGGGGCGATTACTACCCGCTCCAGAACCTCGACCCCAAGCAGGCCCCGTTCGACGTTATCGATAGCTCCCTGTCCGAAGCCGCGGTCATGGGCTTCGAGTTCGGGTACTCGCTCGACGATCCCGAATCGCTCGTGATGTGGGAAGCCCAGTTCGGCGACTTCGCGAACGGTGCCCAGGTGATCATCGATCAGTTCCTCACCTCGTGCGAATCGAAGTGGAACCGGTCGAGCGGTCTGGTGCTCCTGCTGCCGCACGCCTACGAGGGGCAAGGGCCGGAGCACTCTTCCGCTCGTTTGGAACGGTTCCTCCAGATGTGCGCCGAGGACAACATTCAGGTTGCGTACCCGACCACGCCGGCCCAGTACTTCCACCTGCTGCGGCGGCAGGTGAAGCGCAACTTCCGCAAGCCGCTCGTGGTGATGACACCGAAGAGCCTGCTCCGTCTGCCCGCTGCCGTGTCCCCGGTGAGCGAGTTCGCCGGGAACACTCACTTCCGCGAGGTGCTCGACGACGGCGCGAATCCCGAGCAAGTGACCCGTGTGCTCGTCTGTTCGGGCAAGGTCTACTACGACCTCATGAAGAAGCGCGACGAACTCGGTACACAAGCGGTCGCCATCCTGCGGCTGGAACAGCTGTACCCGTGGCCCGAGGCGCAGCTCTCTGCGGCACTGAGTAAGTACCGCCGCGCCCGGGAGTTCGTGTGGGTGCAAGAAGAGTCCCAGAACATGGGCGGGTGGTCGTTCGTGGAACCGCGGCTACGGGCGATGAACTTCCCGTTCGAGTACGTCGGCCGCGACGCCAGCGCCAGCCCGGCGACCGGTTCGCACCACGTTCACGAGCGCGAACAGAAGCTCCTGATCGACGGCGCGTTTGCGCCGACCCCGTCGGGGCCGATCGGGCCGGGCTGGGTCGGTTGGAAGGCCGCTGCGACCAACGGCACGCACGAGAACGGTCACACGAACGGTACACCCGACAAAGTTGCGGCAACGAACGTAAAGCCCGGCGCGTAACAAGAACCCCGCCCCATTCCTCCACACCAGGAGGAGAACAAACAAAACACAACCCGTGATTGCTCCCTCCGAGGAGGGCGGAGTTGTGCCATACAGGAGCGACCATGCCAGTCGAGCAGGTGACGGTGCCAAAAGCCGGCGAGTCGATCACCGAGGCCACGCTGAACCGCTGGTTCAAACCGGACGGGTCGTTCGTGAAGGCCGACGAGCCGCTCTTCGAGATGGGTACCGACAAGGCCGCTCAAGAGGTGGTGGCGCCCGTTGCGGGCGTCGTCAAGCACCTCGTGAAGGAAGGTGACACGGTCGCCATCGGTGCCACCGTTGCCCAAATCGACACCGACGCAAAAGCCCCAGCGGCAAGCGCCCCGGCGGCAAATACTCCGAAGCCGACTCCGGCCGCACCAGAGCCGAAACACGAAGCGATCCCGTCGCCAGCCGCAGCGCGCGTCCTTGCGGAAGCTGGGGTCAGCGCGGCCAGCGTGAAGGGCACCGGACCGAACGGGCGCATCCTCAAAGAAGACGCGGTTGCGGCGACGACCGCCAAAGCGCCCGAAACGAACGGGCGCACGGCACCCGAAGCCAAACCCGCGGGACCGACCCGCGCATCCGGCGAGCGGACCACGCGCGAGCCGATGTCGAAGATCCGCAAAACGATCGCGTCCCGACTGCTCGAGAGCCAGAACACCACCGCGACGCTGACCACGTTCAACGAAGCGGACATGAGCGCGATTCAGGACCTGCGTGCGAAGTACAACGAGAAGTTCGAGAAAAAGTTCGGGGTGAAGCTCGGGTTCATGTCGGTGTTCGTGAAGGCCGCGGTCGAAGCGCTGAAGGCGTTCCCGCTCGTCAACGCTCGCATCGACGGGACCGATGTGGTTCACCAGCACTACTACGACATCGGCGTTGCGGTGAGCACGGAAAAGGGGCTGATGGTGCCCGTCATCCGCGACGTGGACCAGCTCGGCTTCGCGGACATTGAGAAGGCCATCGGCGCGGTTGCGAAGAAGGCCCGCGACGGCAAGGTGACCTACGCCGATTTCGAAGGCGGCACGTTCACCATCACGAACGGCGGCATCTTCGGATCGATGATGAGCACGCCGATCCTGAACCCGCCCCAGGTCGCGATTCTGGGCATGCACAGCATCCAGAAGCGCCCCGTTGTGGTGAACGACCAAGTTGTGGTTCGGCCGATGATGTACCTGGCGCTGAGCTATGACCACCGGCTGATTGACGGCCGCGAAGCCGTGCAGTTCCTCGTGCGCATCAAAGAGTGCGTTGAGAACCCGGAGCGCATGCTGTTTGAAGTTTAAAATCAGAACGGCCACAAAGACGCACAAAGGGCACAAAAGAAGATCCAGAATAAGAACCATTTGAATTCTTGTTCCTGGTTTTCTTTTGTGCCCTTTGTGCGTCTTTGTGGCCATTCTTCTTCTTGTTTGGGGCATTCATGGCGGACAGTTACGACCTCGTGGTGATCGGCGGCGGCCCGGGCGGGTACACGGCGGCCATCCGCGCGGCACAGCTCGGCCTCAAGACCGCGTGCATCGAAAAGCGCCCCAACAAGGCGCTCGGCGGAACGTGCCTGAACGTCGGGTGCATCCCGTCGAAGGCGCTGCTCGATTCCTCCGAGGCATACGAGCACACGTTGCACAAACTCGCGCGGCACGGGGTAAAGGTCGAGGGCGTCACGCTCGACCTCGACACCATGCTCAAACGCAAAGATAAGGTGGTGAGCGAACTCACCGGCGGGGTCGCATTTCTGTTCAAGAAATACGGTGTCACCCCGATTTACGGCGCCGGGAAATTGCTCAAGGGCAATCAAGTCGAGATCACCGCGGCCGACGGAACGAAAACGACCATCGCGGCGAAGAACGTGCTGCTCGCGACCGGCAGCGAGAGTATCGAACTCCCGTTCCTGAAGTTCGACGGGAAACACATCGTTGGCAGCACCGAAGCCCTCAATTTCAACCCGGTGCCAAAGCACCTCATTATTGTGGGCGGCGGGTACATTGGGCTCGAACTCGGCTCCGTGTGGAAGCGGCTCGGGTCGAAGGTCACCGTAATCGAGTTTCTGCCCCGCATCCTCGCGATCAGTGACGCCGAGATTGCGACTGAAGTACTCAAGTTGCTCGTCAAGCAAGGATTCGAGTTTCACCTGGAAACAAAGGTCACCGGCGCGAAGGTTGAGGGTGACTCGGTCACCGTGACCGCGCAGGGTAAAGACAGAAAAGAGCTGAGCGTTACCGGGGATCGAGTGCTCGTGTCGGTGGGTCGCCGGCCGTTCACGGCCGGTTTGGGGCTCGACGAAGCGGGGGTAAAGTACGACGCCAAGAGCGGGCGTATTGAGGTCGATGCGCACTTCAAGACGAACGTGCAAGGCGTGTACGCAATCGGTGACCTCATCACTGGCCCGATGCTCGCACACAAAGCGAGCGAAGAGGGCGTGGTGTTTGCTGAAACGCTCGCCGGGATGAAACCGCACGTCAACTACGATGCGATCCCGAGCGTCATCTACATTTGGCCTGAAGTTGCCAGCGTCGGCCTCACGGAAGAGCAGTTGAAGGAGAAGGGCGTCGAGTACCGGGTGGGCAAGTTCAAGTTCGCCGCCACCGGCCGGGCGAAAGCGATGGACGAGCAGGACGGGTTCGTGAAGGTACTCGCCGATGCGAAGACGGATCGCGTATTGGGCGTTCACATTCTCGGACCGCGGGCATCGGACCTGATTGCCGAATGTGTGACGATCATGGAATACAAGGGCAGCGCCGAGGACATCGCCCGTTGCACGCACGCGCACCCGACTTTGAGCGAGGCAGTTGGAGAGGCGGCCCGGATGGCGTGGGCCGGTAAGCCGCTGAACTCGTGAGGCGCAGCGATGACGGAAGAGGAGTGGTTAGACCTCAATGCGGGCCAAATGCTTAGTTACATTGAGCAAAACCACGCCCCTTCGTCTCGAAAGTTGCGCTTCCTTGCTGCGACTTACGCTCAGTTTCTTGAAACGCAACCAGAATATGCTGATTCTAAACACGTCGCCCACTTGGGCGAAGAAGTCGCCGACGGACGGAGGACACTGGAAGAGTTGTGGGATGATAGAATTCGGGGATGGGGATTTGATGGGAATTGGGCAATCGCGAATCTCGTCCTGGCACCTGATCGCATAGGTAACATAATTCGGCTGCATCTTTATTTGATGCGACCGAATTCTGATGCCGTAACCACTGAGCGATACACCGAACGGCACAGTGCTGTTATCAAATCGCGCATGCTTTGCGTTCTCGGAAATCCCTTCCGCCCCGTCACATTTGCCCCCGCGTGGCGCACCTCGGCCGTTGTTGCGCTCGCGCAGGGCATTTACGACGACCGCGCCTTCGACCGTATGCCGATCCTCGCGGACGCCCTTCAGGATGCGGGGTGCGATTCCAACGATATCCTGAACCACTGCCGCACG
>DASWYH010000318.1:0-8010 GCA_036405095.1 Gemmata sp.
TGCCGAACGCCCGGAACCCCGTGAGCCGGCCCGCACGGAACGGCCGGAGCCCCGGGAATCGGTGCGCAGTGAGCGCGCGGACCGTCCGGAGCGCGGGGACCGGCCCGAGCGCCCGATCGAACCGCGGGAGGCCCCGCGCCCCGCTTCGCGGGCCGAAGCGCCGGCCCCGGCCGCGCCCCCGCGCGTCGATCCGAACGAGCAGGGGTTCGACGCCGAAACGAACTCGCGGTACGAGGAGATCAAGCGCGGCAACACGTACATCACCGAGTTGCAGCACATGACCATCGCGCAGCTCCAACAAGCTGCGAAAGACGAGAAGATCCCGCGCGAGGAGTACGCCGGCCTCAAGAAACAAGACCTCGTCTACCGCATCCTGCGCGAGCTGACGAAGGCCAACGGCCTGATGTTCGGCGAGGGCACCCTGGAAGTGCTCCCCGACGGGTTCGGGTTCCTCCGCAGCCCGGACTACAACTACCTCCCGTGCCCGGACGACATCTACATCTCGCCGAGCCAGATCCGCCGGTTCGGGCTCCGCACCGGGGCCGTGGTGGCCGGTCAGACGCGCCCCCCCAAGGAAAACGAGCGGTACTTCGCGCTGCTCCGCGTCGAGGCCATCAACTACTCGGAACCCGACCTGCTCACGCAGAAGGTCGTGTTCGACGACCTCACCCCGCTGCACCCCGAGCGCCGGCTGAAGCTGGAAACGACGGCCGACGAGTTCAACACCCGGGTCATCGACCTCATCACCCCCATCGGGAAGGGCCAGCGCGGGCTCATCGTCGCGCCGCCGCGCACGGGCAAGACGGTGCTGCTCCAGAAGATGGCCAACGCGGTGATCCAGAACCACCCCGAGTGCTACATCATCGTGCTGCTGATCGACGAGCGGCCCGAGGAAGTGACCGACATGGCCCGCACCGTCAAGGGGCCGCGGGTCGAGGTGGTGTCGAGCACCTTCGACGAGGCCCCCGAGCGGCACGTGCAGGTCAGCGAGATGGTGATCGAGAAGGCGAAGCGGCTGGTCGAGTACGGCACCGATGTGGTGATCTTCCTGGACTCCATCACGCGCCTGGCGCGGGCCTACAACACGGTGTCGCCGGGGTCGGGCAAGCTGCTCTCCGGCGGCCTCGACGCGACCGCGCTCTACAAGCCCAAGCGGTTCTTCGGTGCGGCCCGCAACATTGAGGAGGGCGGTTCGCTCACCATCCTCGCGACTGCGCTTGTGGACACCGGCTCGAAGATGGACGAGGTCATCTTCGAGGAGTTCAAGGGCACGGGCAACATGGAACTGCACCTCGAACGGCGCATGGTGGACCGCCGGGTGTACCCGGCGATCGACGTGAACCGCTCGGGGACCCGGAAAGAGGAGCTGTTGCGCGGCGAGGACGAGCTGCGGCTCGTTCACATCATGCACCGCATCCTGGCAGACATGAACCCCGTTGAGGCAATGGAACTGCTCCTGAAGCAGCTCGGGAAGCACAAGACCAACGTCGACTTCCTCAACAGCGTTACTTTGACGTAACGCGCGCGGTGTTTGGGCGGCGTGGTCCGTGGCGGCACCGATCGCTGCGACCACTCCCGGGCGCGACCACCAGCGGCATCAGGCGCGCGGCGCTCGCGGTCAACCGCTGGTGCCAGCGGCCGTGGTACAATGCCGCTGGGCCCAGAAGGAGGGCTCGCATGGTCACGCTGTACGTCAGCGGGGAGAAGGTCAGCACGCTGGCCGACGCCCCGCGCCTGATTGCCGAGTTCCTTACCAAGAACCGCCCGGTCGAGTTCCGCAACGAGGGCGGCACCGTGCTGGGCACGTTTCTGCCCCGCCAGAAGGAACCACCGCCCGACGAGCCCGATTGGGTCAAGGCCGTCACCCCCGAAGAAACTGCCCGCCGCATGGCCGGACCGTTCCTGACGTTCGAGGAGATCAGGAAGCAGTGGAGTGAGGGATGACCTTCGCTGTCGCCTGGACGCTGCTCGCCGTTCAGAGGCCCTGACAAAACCCGCTCAATCAAATAGCGTCATGTACCAAGATGTTAAAGCAGATGACGCTGGCGGCGAGTGTGTTCCAGGCCTCTTGGATCACGCGCAAGAGGTCGTAGCGTACCCGCATGCGTCGCAGCCCCTTGAGCCAACTGATGGTGCGCTCGACGACCCAGCGGACCTTTCCCAGGCCACTGCCGTGTTCGCCGTTGCGGTACCGGATGTGGGGCTCGATCCCCATCCACCGCATCAGCGCCCGCGTGGCTTCGCTGTCGTACCCGGCATCGGCGTACAAGGCGTCCGGGTGTTCCCAACACTTGAGCCGCTCACCTGACAAAACAAGGGAGAGCGGCTCTTACCCTTCATACGCAGGGTGCCGTACCCTGAACGTGAACGAAGACGCTCTATCAACTGAGCTGTTGTACCTCATTTGCGCGAGCGTCGGGACGTTCGCCCCTCCCCAATCGGCGCTCACCGGCCTTGGCCCGGTGAGCGAGCATACGACCGACTAACCCGACCACGGCCCGAACCCGCATCGCGTGCCCGCGCCGCCGGCGCCGGTTCACACGTGACGGCGAACGGAACCGGCGGATTCGCCCGATCGCGTGCTCGCTCCCGATGTGGCGGCGACCGAACGCGCGGTCCTCGGGTGGGCGCTCCTTCCCGCGGGACCGGTCCCCCAGGTCCCCGAAAGCGCCGCGGGTGCCGGGTCCGTTGTCGGACGGGGCGGGGTACTGAGCATCCTCACGCTGCCGTTCGCACGTTGCCATCGTGCCCCCCGATCGTTGAATAGCGGTGTCTCGGTCCCCGCGTTCTCCCACAGGGTTCCCCATGCGCTCCCGCCTTTGCGCCGGGCTGCTGCTCATGCTCGCCGTCGCGTTCGGCTCCACCGCCCGCGCCGATGACCCGAAGGTGCTCACCAAGATCGCGTTCGGGTCGTGCGTCGATCAGGACAAGCCGGTGCCGATCTTCGACACCATCGCGGCGGCCAAGCCGGACCTGCTGTTGCTCCTGGGCGACAACATGTACGCGGACCTCGACCGCAAGGTGAAGGTCACACCCGATGTCATCCGAGAGAAGTACGCCCAGGTGGGGAAGTTGCCCGGGTTCGTCAAACTGAAGGCCGCCTGCCCGATGCTCGCGACGTGGGACGACCACGACTACGGCAAGAACGACGCCGGTGCCGAGTGGGAGCACAAGGACGGCGCACAAAAGGAGTTCCACGACTTCTTCGGCACCCCCAACGACTCCCCGCGGCGCACCCAAAAGGGCGTCTACCACGCGGAAATTTACGGCCCGCCCGGCAAGCGGGTGCAGGTCATCATGCTCGACACGCGGTACTTCCGCGGCCCGCTGAAGAAGGGGCCGTTCGACCCGAAGACCCGCATCGCGCCGTACCTGCCCAACACGGACGCGGGCGCCACCCTGCTCGGCGCCGACCAGTGGACGTGGCTCGAAGCACAGCTCCAGAAGCCCGCCGAGTTGCGGTTGCTCGTGTCCAGCGTGCAGGTCGTGTCCGAAGAGCACCCGTTCGAGAAGTGGACGACGTTCCCGAAGGAACGGGAAAAGCTGTACGCGCTGCTCAAAAGTACCGGGGCCAACGGCGTCATGATCCTCAGCGGCGACCGGCACCTCGCGGACATCTCCGTCGACAGCACGTCGATCGGCTACCCGCTCTACGACGTCACCAGCAGCGGGTTCAACCAGGCGTCGAAGAGCTGGCGCGCCCCGGAACCGAACTCGAAGCGCGTCGCGGGCATGCCGTTCGGGGACAACTTCGGGTTCATCACCATCGACTGGGCGGCCGACCCGCGGGTCGCGGTGCAGATCCGCGACGAGGACGGGGACGCGACCTGCGGGTTCAAGGTGCGGCTCAGCACGCTCAAGGGCACCGGGGGCGCGGCGGTCACCGGCCCGAAGCCGCCGGGGGGCGTTCTGACGCCCGCGGAAGCCGTCAAGAAGCCCGGCGAGGTGGTGAAGGTACAGTTCGTGGTGCAGTCGATCGGCGGGAAGGCGAACCTGTACCTGAACTCGAACAAGGACTTCCGCGCAAAGGACAACTTCGCGGTGATGGTCCCGGCGAAGGTGCAAACGGGCAAACTCGTGAAAGCCGACGTGGAAAAGCTGGTCGGCCAGACGATCCGCGTGACCGGCAAAGTGGAAATCAACAAGCAGGGGAATGCAACGCTCGAAGTCACCGACGAGAAGGCACTTGAGGTTGTGAAAGAGTGACGCCGGGCGGCGGGTTTTCCGGCTGTGAGGGGCTGGTTGTTGCCATACCAAATCGTGTTGACGAGTTCCCCGGGTCACGAATGCGCACCCGGGGGAATCTGGCGACCTACTCGCTGCCTTCCAGCACCCCGATGAATGGCAGGTGCCGGTGCTCGTCGTTGTAATCCAACCCGTACCCGACCACGAACTTGTCCGGGATCGTGAACCCCACGAAATCCGGTTCGAACGGCACCTCCTGGCGCCCCACCTTCCGCAACAGCACCCCCACCTTCACCGAGGCCGCGCCGCGGTCGATCAGGTGCGCCACCACACGCGTGAGCGTCTTGCCCGTATCGAGAATGTCGTCCAGGAGGAGGACGTGCCGGCTCGCGATGTCCGGGAGCAGTTCGTCTCTTATCTCCAACCGTCCGGGAACCATCGTCTCCCCCCGGTAGCTGGACGCGGTGATAAAGGCGACCCGGAGCGGCAGGTCGATCAGGCGAATCAGATCGGCGGTGAACATGAGGCACCCGGTCAGGATGCCCACCACCGTAACCGGGCGCCCGTCGTAGCCGCGAACGATCTCCGCGGCCATTTCGTTGATGCGCGTGCGGATCCGGTCGGAGGGGATGAGAACTTCCATACGGGCGGCTCCGTTCGGGATGCCCCTAGTTTGGAAGGTCGCGGCCCGCGTTTCAAGTTCCGGTCGCCACGACTTCAGGGCCGCGCGAAGGTTGTCCAGGCGGCCCCGCACCGCGCTCACGCCGGCCCGGCGCGAGCGCTCGAATCGGTGGGCTTTTGGGGCGGTGCGGCCGGCAGGGTGATCGTGAACTTGGTGCCGCGCCCGGGCGCGCTCTGGACCTCGATGGTGCCGCCGTGCCCGGCGACGATCTTGCGCACGGTCGCGAGCCCGAGCCCGTTCCCGTCGGGCTTGGTGGTGTGAAACGGGCGGAACAGCTTCCCGAGCGCTTCGGGTCCGATCCCCACACCGGTGTCGATCACGTCCAGTTGCACCACCCCCGCGCGCGTGACGGGTGAGGGGGGCGAACCCGCGCCGCCGCTCTCTTGCTCCTTCCTGTCGGCCCCGGCCGCGTCTGCTCTCCCGAGCAGGGTGAGCGTGCCGCCGTCGGGCATGGCGTCGCAGGCGTTCAGCCCCAGGTTCAGGAGCGCTTGTTCAAAGAGGTTGCTGTCCAAACACACCGGGGGGAGGTCCGGGGCGGAGAACCACTTGATCTCGACCCCGCGCTGCTTCGCGGTGGGGCCGAGGAAGTCGGTCACCCGGCCCACCACCTCGTCGAGCGTGGTAACCTCGGCGCGGAGCTCGCTGAGCCGCGCGAACCGGAGGAAGTCGTTCGAGAGGTCGAGCAACTTGCGGCACTCGGCGGAGAGCCGCGACACGCGGTCCAGCGCCTTGCGCTCGCGCGGCGACTGGGCGCCCTCGAAGTCCTCCGCGAGTAACTGGAGGTTCAGCGAGAGGGTGCCGAGGTGGTTCTTGATCTCGTGAATGAACCCGGCGGCGAGTTCCCCGATCCCGCCCGCGCCCGGCGTTTCGGGGACCGGGCACGGGGTGGGGGATGCGGTGTCGGCCATAGCGAAGTCTCCGCTCGTGCCGCTAGTCTACGCGCCCGCGCGCCCTTGAAAACGCTCGCCGGTTTCCAATCCTAAAACCGTACCGGCCCGGCCTCCCCGATTCCCCACGGGCCTTAACTCCCGCGCTCCCACGGACCCTCAAAACATGGCGGACTCCCCTCGCGGCAAACTCGGCATCGTGGTCGGCGGCGGACCGGCCCCCGGTATCAACGGCGTCATCAGTTCCGTGACCATCGAGGCCATCAACCGCGGGCTGGAGGTCGTGGGCATCCGCGACGGGTTCAAGTACCTCTCCGCGGGTGACATTTCCCAGGTCCGCTCGCTCACGATCCCCGACGTGGCGCCGTACTACCAGCGCGGCGGGGCGCTCCTCGGCACGAGCCGCACCAACCCGGCCAAGAACCCGGACCACATGAACGCGGTGCTGAGCGGCCTCGACCAGCTCGGGGTCAAGTACCTCGTGACCATTGGCGGCGACGACACCGCGTACAGCGGGTCGCAGGTGTACGCGCACGCGAAGGGCGCGATCAAAGTGGCCCACGTACCCAAAACGATCGACAACGACCTCCCGCTGCCCCCGGGCATCCCCACGTTCGGGTTCGAGACCGCGCGCCACTACGGCGTGCAGGTCGCGCGCAACCTGCACGAGGACGCGAAGACCACGACCCGGTGGTACATCTTGGTGAGTATGGGCCGCGCCGCCGGGCACCTCGCGCTGGGCATCGGGAAGGCGTCCGCCGCGACCATCACGCTCATCGCCGAGGAGCTGAAGGGCAAAGACGTGTCGCTCGAACTCATCTGCGACGTCGTCATCGGCTCGATGATCAAGCGGAAGGCCCAGGGCAAGGGCTACGGGGTCGCGATCCTGGCCGAAGGGCTGCTCGAAGAGATCGGCGAGGACAAGCTCCGCAAGATGATGGAAGCGAACCCCGGCAAGTTCGGGAACATCGAACTCGACGCGTTCGGGCACCTGCGCCTCGGCGAGATCGAGTTCGGGCGGCTGATCCGCACCACGATCGCCGCGCGCCTGAAAGACCTGGGCCTCAAGTTCGACATGGTGGACAAGGACCTGGGCTACGAGCTGCGGTGCGCCGACCCGATCCCGTTCGACGCGGAGTACACCCGCAACCTCGGGTACGGCGCGGTCAAGTTCCTGATGTCGCCGGAGGCCGACAAGAACGGGGTGGTGGTCACGTTCGTGGGCGGGAACATGGTCCCCCGGCCGTTCCCGGAGATGATCGACCCGGCCACCAAGAAGATGCGCACGCGGCTCGTGGACATCGCCGGGGAGAACTACGAGGTCGCCCGCCGGTACATGATCCGGCTGGAGCAGAGCGACTTCGACGACCAAACCCGCCTGGAGCGCCTCGCGGCCGTGGTGAAATTGACCCCGGCGCAGTTCCGCGACCGCTTCGGCTACTTGGTGCGCTGAACCGCAGAGGACGAAGCCGCCACGGTTCAGCACGAAAGCACCGATCGGAACCCGAAGAGTTGGAACGGCTCTTCGGGTTCCGATCGGTGCTTTCGTGCTGATCCGTGGTCTTGTCTTACACCTTCGGGCTTTCGGGCACGATCGCATCGTTCGCGGGGGCCGCGGTTGGCGCCGGCGCCTCTTGCGTCGGCGACACGAACACCGCTTGCAACAGAAGCAGCGCGGCACCGACCACGAGACAGCAGTCGGCCACGTTGAACACCGGCCACTCCACCTTGTAGAAGTAGAGGAAGTCGCGGACCCCACCGAACACAATGCGGTCATACAGGTTCCCGACGGTGCCCCCCAAGATCAACCCGAGCGCCGCCATCAGGCCGCGCTCGCGGGCCGTGTGCGCGCGGTTGCCCCAAACCAGGATCGCCAGTGCCGCCGCAACGCTCACCACGGCGAAGAACCCGTTCGCCAGTCCCTTGCGCGATTGGCCCAGGCCGAACAGCGCGCCGTGGTTCACGCGGGGCATGACCGGGTCGCCGTTCGTGCTCCACGTTTGCAACTGGCTGGCGCCGCAGTCGCACACGGGGGTGTCGCGGTCGAACTGTGCAATGATTTTGAACCACCCCGGCACCACGTCGTATTCGTTCCCGACGCCGTACACCAGGTTGCCGCCCTTGTAGAGCCACCGGAACACACCGTACTTGCTCGCCTGGTCCGCGCTCAGACCCACGACGGCCAAGGTGACGAGCAGCCAGCGATAGGTGCGGTTGGCCATGAATCGTTCCGTCCCGGCGGTGTAGGTTGCGGCG
>DASWYH010000319.1:0-2355 GCA_036405095.1 Gemmata sp.
TGCGGCGCGTCCGGTGGCACCTGGTTGAGCAGACACTCCTTCAGGTCACGGGCGGCGACGCCCGCCGGTTCCAGCTTCTGGACGACGTGGACCAGCGTGTCTTCCACGTCCTCGGCGGTCACGAGGCGGTCGTAGAGGGCCGCGATCTCGTCGAGCGTGACCGTGCGGAACGTGTCCCGGTCGTCGTTCTCATTCGCGCGCTCGCGGGCACCCAGGTAGCCGGTGCGGTCCACGAAGCTGCAAATGTGACGGGCGAGCCGGCGCTCATCCTCTTCGAGGTCGAGTTCCCCGATCTGGTCCGCGAGGTAGTCTTGCAGCGACGGCGGCCGGTCCGGCATGTTGGCCATCGCTTCGAGCTTGCGGTCGCCCTCCTCCTCCATTGAGGCGCGGCTGCCGCGGTGGTCCTCGTTGAAGTGGTCGTCCCAGTCGCGGTTCAGCTCCTCCAGGCGGTTGAACTCCAGGTCGCCGGTCTCGTCGTGCTTCAGCGGCGCGTCCGGGTTGAACTCGGGCGCCACCTCGTCCGTCTCGCCCAGCTTCTCCTTCAGTTCCAGGAACGGGTTCTCCTGGAGCGCTTCGTTCATCTTGGTCTGAAGGTCCGTGATCGACAGTTGGAGTATTTCCATGGACTGGATCATGCGGGGGGCCAGGACCTGGCGCAGGTCCTGGCGCATCCGAAAGTCCATTCCGAGTCGAATACCGCTCATCGGTTCCCTCTCTATTACACGTGCTTTCGCACGCTGGGGCACCCTCGGGCGTGCCGTCACACCAGTTCCAGGAGTTTCAAGCGATCAGCCGTCAGTGTTCAGTAAGGATAACCGACGAGAAGCAAGCCCCGCGATCGGAACCAGCTTCACTCTCCACTGACCACGGACCGCTTGAAACTACTGAGTTCTTTCATCCGAAACTTACCGACCCTTACACGCTCTCCGGGTCGCGGCGGCTCGCGCCCCTCCGCGCACCGAACTGCTTAAAACGTTCGCCGTCCGTCGAGAGCCTCGGCCAACATCTGCGCGTTCGCGAGTTCCAGAGAGCTACCACTGGGCAACCCGCGTGCCAATCGTGTCACCTGAACCCCGGTTGGGGCGAGCGCGGTGGACGCGAACAGCGCCGTCCCGTCCCCTTCGAGTGTCGGACTGGTCGCGAGGATCACCTCGCGCACTCCGCTGCGGCGGACCCGCTCCACCAGAGCCGCAAACGTCAGCCGGTCCGGCCCCATCCCGTCCAGCGGGGCGAGGCGCCCACCGAGGACGTGGTACAGGCCGCGAAAGTTACCGGCCCGTTCGAAGGAGTTCACGTCGCGCGGGGTCTCCACCACACACAGTAACCCGGCGTCGCGCTTCGGGTCGCTACAAATCGGGCACAGTTCCCGGTCCGTAAGGTTGAAGCACTCCTTGCACGGGCGCACCTTGTCGGCCACGGCGTTCAGCGCCACCGCCAGCTCGACCGCGTGCCGCCGGTCACCCGCGAGCAGGAAGTGCGCGATCCGCTCCGCGCTCTTCGGGCCGATCCCGGGGAGCTTGGTTAACTCCTGCACCAGCCCCGCGATGACTCCCATCGGCTCCGGCACGGCCCGCCTCCTGATCGCGCCGCGCCGCCCGAAGGGGATCGGGGGAGCGGGCGGCCCTTCTCACAGCACCCGTTAGACAATAATCGAACGCGCGACCCCGGAACGGTTCACCCCATACCGGGGAACCCGCCGCCGAGCATCCCGGGCGGGAGCCCGATGTTTGCGGCCATCTTCGCGCTCTCTTCGGCGAGCTGCGAGCGGACCTTCGTGAGCGCCTGATTGGTGGCCGCCGCGATGAGGTCTTCGAGCATCTCGCGGTCGTTGAGCTTCAGGGCGTCCTCGGAGATGCGGACGCCGAGCACCTCCATTTTGCCGTTCACCTTCACGGTGACGTACCCGCCGCCGGAGGACGCCTCCGCAACGATCTGGCCCACCTGGGCCTGGAACTTCTGGATCTCTTCCTGGATCTTCCCCTGGTTGCCCAGGAGGCTCATCATCGCACCGAGGCCCTTGAACATGGTCGTCATTCCTCGTCGGTGTCGGACTCGTCGTCGCCCTTCTTTTGCGCCGCGGTTTTGGGCAGCGCGGTCGGGTCGAACTCATCGTCCACGTGCCAGATTTGTGCGCCGAGCGCCTCACTCGCCTTCTTGAACATCGGGAGCGAGTTGAGCGACCGCTTCCGCTCCGTCGGCGCGGCCGCCACAACCACCTGCGAACCGCCGATCGGCTTCGCACTCGGGCTGGGGTCCACCTCGAACCGGATGCTGGCCGCTTGCCCGGCTACACGTTTCAGAGCGTCCTGGAATCGGGTGGCATTCGATTCGGCCTCGCACTCTTTCTTGGAGTTA
>DASWYH010000320.1:0-5863 GCA_036405095.1 Gemmata sp.
CAGGTGAAGCTGATGACCGTGAACGCCAGCGCGCCGAAGATCGTTCCGATCACCCCGCCCTTCGATTGCTTGGCTTGCAGCCGCTTCTGGAGCGCGTTCGGTAACCCGATGTCGTACATCCCGAACAGGCTGAGCGCGAGCACCAGAAACAGCGCGCCGAGCAAAATGTTGGTGAGCGGGTGAACACTCAACCACGCCATGAACTTCAGGAGCGTGAACGCCGAGACCCCGAGCACCGAGATGATGGTGAGGCAGTACACACTCGCCAGTTTGAGCCGCTCGCGGAGCGAGCCGTGCGCCTGCTTCAAGAAGATGCTCACGGTGATGGGGATCATCGGGAACACGCATGGGGTGACCAGAGAGATCAGGCCCCACGCCGCCGCGGTCAGGAGGAACGCCCGCAGGGTCGGTTGCGGGGGCAGTTCGGCACCGCTCATGGACGTTCCCAGGGTTTTCATCTCCGTGGCGTATGCGTCCGTCGGTTTGGCGTTTTTGCGCGCCGCGGTTTTGACAGGTTCACCGGCCGGCGGGACCGTCGGCGGCGGGTTCGTCGGGTCCGGGGTGTTGCGATTCGGGAGCTTCGGTGCGGGCGGGGTGCCGCCCGTTGCCTGCGCGAGGTCTTCGGCATTGATCTTGTTTGATTCGCCGGCTTCGACAGTGAATTCCGCGGGCGGGAGCTTCCGCCCGTTGGCCGGTACGCACTTTTGGCTGTCGCACACCTGGAGCGTCACGGCATCAAGAACGACCGATTTTGGGCCGGGGGTGGCCTTGGGAGAGACGACCGCTTTCAGTTCCCACGTCACCGGCGCGTCGGTGTACTGATCCGCTCCCAGGTCGGTGTCGCGGGGCTTCTCTTTCCAGGTGACCGCCGGGTCCGCGATTTTGCCGATGAAGATCAGGTCGCCGGGCTCGGGCCACGCGATGATGTTCCTGGACGACTGAGCGGGGTCCTTCGGGAACGCGGGATAGGTCCAGGCGTGTGCTTCCGGTTTCGGCGCGATCGTCAGTTTCACGATAACCGTTTCGCCCCGCTTCGCCTTCGGGGGAACGACGTCGACGGTCACGTCCGCGCGCTTCGCGAACTCCTTGGGCAGGGTGGTTGTTGGTTGTGCGCTCGCCGGTGTCGTGGAAGCGCACAAAGCAACGAAGGTGAGCCAGAGGGCGGAGCGTGGCATAGGGGAGCACCGCGACGGGTTAAAAGAACAAAGCCCACGGGGGCCGTGGGCTTTTCTATCGACCAAGGAGCGACATGCCGGTCTGCTCCGTTGGGGGAGCATACAGGGCGCCCGCGCCCGCTCTTACAGACGCCCGTGGTCCGCCGGCTATTCGAGAATAGCCGCCCCGGCGAACCGTCCGGCTACTTCCCTTCGAGCGCCTTCGCCACTTCCTCGGCGAAGACTTGCTCGACCTGAACCGCCGGTCCATCGAGCACTTTGAACGGAGCTTCCACGGGAACATTTTTCGAGGGGAAGCAGTTGTTCTTGTCGCACACGTTCAGGCTGAATGCGGTGAGCTTGACGACGGTTGCACCGGCCGCGGACCGGGGGGATACGACCGCCTTGCGCGTGTACGTGACCGTTCCGGGGCAGTAGCGCAACGCTTTGATGCCGAGGGCCGGTTCGTCTTTCGTGGGGAGGGCCTTCGGGTCTTCGGCCTTTCCGACGAAAATCAGCTTTTCGGCCCCTGGAAACTTGATGACGTTCACCATCCCATCGGCCTTCGGGTCCGGTTGGGACAGTGGGTAGGTGTGGTAACCGTCGTTGAGTTCCACGGTCAGCGTGAAGGTCACCGTTTGACCCGGTTTCGCCTCGGCGGGCGTGAACTTCCCCTCGACCTTTTTCACGGCCTTTTCGTACCACTTCTGCGCGCTCGCGCCGGGAGCGACCGCCAGGAGAGTCGCTGCCGCTATCGTGAACGTCACCGCGCAAATGCGGATCATGGGAGAGCCTCCAAACATGAAGCCGAAGCAGTGGCCACAAAAAGGCACAAAGGGCACAAAAGAAAACAAACCGACCACGCACCGACACAAATCAGAGCCCTTCACAATCTGATACTGGCCTTCCTTTGTGCCCTTTGTGCTTCTGTGTGGCCACTGCTTCTTTTGCCTTACTTGTCCTTCTTCGGTGTCTCAGGCGGTTCGACGCCCTTCAAGTGCAGCGTGCTGACCGCTTTCGTGGCCACGTCCACGACGCGGATCCGGTGCGCGTTCGTGTCGGCCACGTAGAGCTTGCCGTTGGCGTAACTGAGGCCCGCCGGCTCGTTGAACAGCACCGGACTGAACCAGCCCAGTTGCTTCCCACCCAGGAACGTTTTCAGCTCGCCGGTCTTCAGGTCGAACAGCTTGATTTTGCTGTTGTAGGTGTCGGCAACGAACAGCTTGCCATCGGCGTAAGCCACGCCCAAGGCGTGTTGCAACCGCGCTTCGGGCTTGGCGCCCACAACCTCGTCTTTCACCTGCCCGGGGCCGTCCACATCGCCGAACGTGAACAGCCCGCGGCCGACGAGCGTTTCAACCTTCCCTTCCGGATCGAGGGACACTTTGCGGAGCGCGCTGATTTCGCTGTCCGCGACGTACAGGAACTTCCCGTCGGTGGTGAGGCCGCTCGGCTGCGCGAACATCGCTCTCCGCAGCTCGCCGTCGCCGATCGTCTCGCGCCCGTTCCCGGCGTAAGGGACGAGGTTCTTCTCTTTCAGGTTCAGCAGCCAGATCTGGTGGTGCCCGGCCATTGCGATGTAGAGCTTGTCACCATCGAGCAGCACGTCCCACGGGCTGTTCAGACCGATCTCCTTGGCTGCGACCGTTTGAGTGAGGCGCCGGCTGTCGATCTCGTGGTCCTGCGAGCCGTTGCCCGCGATCGTGCTGACCGTTTTCGCTTTCAGGTCGATCTGGCGTATCAGGTGGTTCTTGCGGTCGGCGACGAACACGCTGTCGCCGCGCACCGCCATTCCCTGTGGGTCGTCGAACTGGGCCTTATCGAACGCGCCGTCGGTCTTGCCCGGAACGCCGGTGCCGATGACGTGCAGTTTGTTGCCCTGGAGGTCCGTTACGACGATCCGGTGGTGCGTGCTGTCCGCGATGAACAGGCGCTTCCCTGGAGCGTCCGCGACCACCTTACCGGGGAAGAAGAGCGGCGTGTCGCCGGACTCGCGGAACTTCGCGAGGTCGAAGCGGATCGGCTTCTCATCAAGTGTTTTCTTCTTCTTGTGCTCGTCGATGAGCTTTTTGATGACCACGTCGAGGAGTTCGTAGTTGCCCTCGCCAGAGGTGTACCCCACGAGGTTCCCCTCGGGGTCGATCACGACCATCGTGGGCCAGGCATCGACCTCGTACTTGTCCCAGATCTTGTGGTCCGCGTCGTTCACCACCGGGTGCTCGATCTGGTATCGGAGGACCGCCTTGCGGATGCTCGCGGTCTCCTTCTCGTTCTCGAACTTCGGCGAGTGGACCCCGATCACGACGAGTTCGTTCGGGTACTTCTTTTCGAGCTTCGCGAGGTCCGGCATGATGTGGATGCAGTTGATGCAGCACAGCGTCCAGAAGTCGAGGATGACGATTTTGCCCTTGAGGTCCTTCTTAAGTGCGAGCGGGCCGCCGCTGTTGAGCCACGCGGTGCCGCCGTCGAGTTCCGGGGCCGCAACCTTCTTCTTCTCTTCGGCCTTCTCGTCCTTCTTATCCTGACGAACGGGTTCAACCGCCCCGAGGTGTGGCATGTCGAGTGACTTCGTGGCCTCCGACGCGCTCGCCGCTTCCGATGCCGCGCGCCCGGCAATTGATTCGGCCGCCACGTAAACCACCCCGCACCCGAGGGCGAGCGCGACGGCCCATTGCCACCGGAACTTGAGGCGCGGTTGCACCGGAACTGGCGGGGGCGGGGTATCGCTCATCAGACGCACTCCTGGCCTGGGTCGGTCGCTGATCGATGAACTATCGTACCTTGTGCCGTATAGCCCGCCAAGAGCGAAGCCCTGCCCCCCAACTGTCCAATGAAAAGGCGCATGGGGGCGCGGCTTCTGCCATTGACCGCGGGCCGGCGTTCTGAGTATTCGCGCGCTACCAGTTCGCACCGCGCCAATACACGGAGATGCCGAAATGAGCCGTGCCGCCGCAACGTTACTTGCACTCCTGACTTTCGGCCCTGTGGCTCGGGCACAAGTGACCCTGGGCGAAACTCCGGCCGCCGGCGAGTGCTTCCGTTACGGCATCGAGTTGGAGCTTGCGGGCAAGTTGATCGTGACACAAGAGGGTACGAAAGAGGCGATCCGGCTGGACGCGAAGGCGAAGCACGTGTTCACGGAACGCACGCTCAGCGCCGCGGACGGGCTCCCGGTGCGGTCCGCCCGCTACTACGAGGGCGCCGGCGCGTCCGCGGTGGTGGGCGGCGAGAAGGTCGACCGCGTGCTGCCCGAGGACCGGCGGCTGGTGGTGGTCTCGCGCAGCTCCGAGGGAACGTTTTGCTTCGCCCCGGCCGGGGCGCTCACCCGCGACGAACTCGACCTGGTAACGGAACACTTCAACCCGCAGTGCGTCGCGGGACTGCTCCCCAATAAGGCCGTGAACGTGGGCGACACCTGGAACGTCGGCCCGGCGGCGGCGCAGGCCGCGTGTCAGTTCGACGGGTTGCTCAAGAACAGCCTCGTCGGGAAGCTCACCGGCGCGGCCAACGGGGCCGCAACGTTCACCATCGAGGGCACCACGGAGGGGATCGAGAACGGGGCGAAGGTGGCGCTCACCGTCAGCGCCTCGGGCACCTTCGATACCACCGCGAAGCGCGTCACGGCGCTGACGTGGAAACAGCAGGACGATCGCGGGCAGGGGCCGGTGGCGCCGGCGTCGCAGGTCGCGGTTTCGGTGGCGCTGAAGCGCGAGTTCGTGGCCGCCCCGCCGAAGGAACTGAACGACCTCGCCCTCGCGGCCGTACCCAAAGGGGAGATCCCGGCGGCCCTGACGCTGCTCCGGTACACCGACCCGAAAAAGCGGTACGAACTGGTGTACCCGCGCGGGTGGCACATCACCGGCCAAACCGAGCAACACCTGATTTTGCGGCTACTCGACAAGGGGGAGTTCATCGCGCAATCGACGGTCGTGGCATGGACAAAGGCCGACCCCGGCAAGCACACGCCTGCCGCGGAGTTCAAGAAGGCCGCGGGCGCCTCTCCGGGCTGGACCGTGTCGAAGCTGCTCGAGGATACCGAAACCGAGTCGCCGGGCGGGCGCTGGTTGTACCGGATCGTTGCGGAAGGGAAGATGGAAGACCTGCCCGTGGTGCAGAGCTTCAACTTGCTCGCCGGGCCGCAGGGGGATCAGGTCGCGGTCACGTTCGCGATGAAACCCGACAAGGTGAAGGCGGTCGCCGGGCGGGACCGCGAGTTGCTGAACGCGATCGCGTTTCCCAAGAAATAGCGAATCGGAAGCCGCTCCCCGGCGAGCACCGGGGGTGGCGCGGATCGGGTGCGGTTCGACGAATCGAAAATGCGGGGCATGCTATTATCGTGAGGTTGTGTTTTTCTGTCCACTGCCCACTGCCCACTGCCCACTGCCCGGACAGTTTGTTAAGGTAGACAAAGAGCGGACGGGGACATCGAACCGGGGTCGAACGAGGGAACCATGCGGATCGGGGTTGTCAGCGACACCCACGACCGCCAGGAGGCGGTTGCGGAAGCGGTTCGCCTCCTGATGGAACAGGAGGTCGAACTCATTCTGCACTGCGGTGACATCGAGTCGCCGGAGACGGTCCGCGTGTTCAAGCCGGTGCCCACGCACTTCGTGTTCGGGAACTGGGACAAGGACAAGTTGAAGCTGGCCTCCGTGATCAAGGACGTGGGGGGCACACACTATGACTCGTTCGGCGCGCTGACGCTGGGC
>DASWYH010000321.1:0-13199 GCA_036405095.1 Gemmata sp.
GCTTGATTCGGTCGTCCAAGTTGCCAACCGGCTGAAACAGTCCCCGGGTTTTATCGCGTTCGCGGGTCGCTACCTGTACGTCACACCAACCCTAATTGCGCACGTTGCGTTCGAGGGGGCATGGAATCGTTGGATAGAGGCCGACCCCGCTCGCTTTTTGGGCGCGCTGCCGCCCGCACTCATTGACCACTTCATGCAGCGAGTGCAGAGCGCGGGTACGGCGCTCATGAGGGAGACCGTATCAAATTTTTTCTTCGCCTGGGCGACGAAACTCGGCCCCCCGGATCTGGGGGTTGAAAACACCGTTCTTCGTCTCGTGCGCCTTGTCGAGGTCCAACCGGAAACGTTCCTTCCGCTCTTGCGAGGGATTCTCGATCGGACACCGCCTGACGAGATCCGTCAACTTCATTCGTCGTACCCCGAGGGTGCGAACGCTCGCCGACAACTCGTCTGGCTCGCCGAGAAGTTGGCGCATTTCCCTGAAGCTTTTGGAAATGCAGAAGCGGTTCTCCTCCGCCTAGCAGTTGCCGAATCCGAACCGCATTTGGGGAACAACGCATCGTCCCTTTGGGCCGCGTTGTTCCGCATCTTCCTCTCGGGGACAGCGACCCCTTTTTCGCAGCGCTTATCTCTGCTCGAAGAGCGGTTGCGCACCGCGGACGCGGTGCAGCGGCCTCTTGCTCTCGCCGGGCTCAGTGAGATGGTGTTCGACGAGTCGGTATCGCGGCTGGCTTTACAGCCGGTGCTCTTCGGTCGCATCCCCCCGCAACAATGGCGTCCGGCCGATGAGACCGAACACCGGGCGTGTCACCGTGCGGCGGTTGAAATGATGGTTCGCCTCACCACGAATGCGCCGGCCATTGCAGACAGCGTTCGTGCCCTTGTGGTGCGCGGATTGTCTAGGCTCTTGCTCCGCGGGTACTTGAACGAAGTCCGCGCTATTATCGGTCCGCCCCCGTTATCTGATACCTTACTCGCAGCGATCGGGCGCGCTGTCGAAGATTTTTTGAGCGCCTTCTGCCGCGATCACGAACTCCCCGTGAACGGGGCCGCAAGGGGAAACGGTACGCGCGAGCCCAAGAGCGAAGCACCCGCACGAGACGGACTCGGGGTACAAGTTCGGGAGTGGTATCAGAGTCTCGTTGCGGGCGATTTACACAGCCGCCTCGTGAGTGTTGTTGGACAAGATTTCTGGCGCCATCAATTGCCCAACGGTCCGGAGGAGCGGGCGGGGGTGATGAACGCGCTCGCCGAGGAACTGCTCCGCTCACCAGAGAACTTTGAGCGAGAGTTGAAATGGCTCTCTTCGGCCGAGGCGCGCAGCGCGTTTCACTTCGGACAGGCGATCGCGCACGCTGACCCCAGCGGCAAACTTCTTGATCGGATGCTGGGTGATGTTGCGCGGACCGGCGGGATTGCGCTGGCCCGCGGGTACATGGAGCGGGTCGCTACCACAAGCCCGGAGTTACTGGCGCGCGTCAACGGCCACCTCGATCAACTCCAGGTCGAAGCCCCTAAAGTTGCGTTCGATCTGATCTGGGCGAGTGGCGATGAGGTGCGCAAAGTGGAGCGCATCGTTGCGATGATTGATACGGGCGCGCTCGCGCCGGAATTTCTACGTGCACTCGATTACGGAGTGCGCGGTCGCCCGCTCACGGAGGACGAACTCTTCGGTGCAATCGAGCGCCTCGTCCGGGCCGCCGAATCGGGCAACACGCAAGCCGCACCAACGGCCCTCCATCTGCTGTACGGTTGGCTCCGCCCGACGCGCCGCGCTTCGGGAGTGGACCAACTTCGCGCGAGTGCGCGAAGCCGAGCAGCGCTACCGCGAGTTCTCGAATTGTCGCTGACGAATGGCGACATGGAGCCGAATTTCTGGCTCGAAGTCGCTGAAGATTTTGCGGGTGTTGACGCCGGTTCGGCAGTGTCGCTCGTCGCGAAAGCGCTCAGCAATTCGAACTACAACGTCCGATCCTTAGCCGCGTCGAGTCTCGCTGATCTCGCCCGCGAGTACCCAGAAGCGGTGATGAGGGCCGTTGGTGAAGCGGCGACAAGCCCAACAAGCGGTTGGCTGTTTAACGTGGGTGACTTTTCTCAGCTGATTGGGTCGCTATCTGAGAAGGTCGTTCAAGAGTGGCTTGAGGAGACGGGGGTGAAAGGGGCACGCGCGATCGCCCGCCACTTGTTGCCACCCGCTTTGAATGAGAAGGGAGAGCCGATCCTGCCTCCGCTGACCGGGTTCGTCCTCTCCCATTTTGGTAACGATGAGGGTGTGTTTAGCGCATTTGTGGCCGGAACGCATTCCGGACAAGTTTACAGCGGCGACATTGCAACCGAGCATTTGAAAGAAGCGGCGGTGGCTCGCTCCTTTTTGGCACACCCGATCCCACGGGTACGTGAGTGGGCCGAACACGAGATCCAGTTCGCGAACAATCAAGCGGCGCACTGGCGGCAACGAGACGAGGAGCAGGCCGCGCCGTAATGGCACCCGGTTGTTGCGCGACGCTCGGGGAGCCGTCCGAGCGCCGCAGTTCTGCTGCGACCCCTCCGCTTGCGCACTACCCGAGGCGGTGTGGCACCGCAGGCCGGGGCGCATATCAAGAGAGTGAGAACCTCTCCCGGTAGCCCTCCGCGACGCCTCGCGGTTCGGTACACTTCTCTGCACACCCGCTCGGAGAACGTTCGATGTCGCGCACACTCGCCGTGCTCGCCGTACTCGCGGCGCCGGCACTCGCGCCCGCGCAGCCGCTGCAAACCGTCGCCGAGAAGAGCGCCTACAAGGCCACCTCCCGCGGCGCCGATGTGGTCGCGTTCTGCGAGGCGATCGCCAGGCGCGGGCCGGGGGCCAAACTCGACTCCTTCGGCACCTCCCACGACGGGCGCAAGCTCCCGTACCTGGTCATCGCCGATCCGCCCGTTGCGACCCCCGAAGACGCGCACAAATCGGGCCGGACGGTCGCGCTGGCGTTCGCCAACATTCACGCGGGCGAGGTCGACGGGAAAGAGGCGCTCCTCGCGCTCGCCCGCGACCTGACCGACAAGAAGCCGCACCCGCTGCTCAAAGACCTCGTCGTGGTGCTCGTGCCCAACCTGAACGCCGACGGGAACGAACTCATCGACCCCAAGCACCGCCTGGGCGACAACGGCCCCGTCGAGGGCGC
The DNA here is from genome assembly GCA_036405095.1 of Gemmata sp. GTDB lineage: Bacteria > Planctomycetota > Planctomycetia > Gemmatales > Gemmataceae > Gemmata. The sequence goes on from DASWYH010000321.1 coordinate 3,162, forward strand.
GGGCACCCGCGAGAACGCGCAGAAGCTCGACCTGAACCGAGACTTCGTGAAACTCGAATCGCCCGAGATCCGCGCGCTCGTGAAGCTCATTCACAACTGGAACCCCGCCCTGGTCATCGACTGCCACACCACCAACGGCAGCAAGCACCGCTTCAAGCTCACTTACGACGGCCCCCGCTACACCTCCGATACCGACCTCGCCAAGTGGACCGACGGAACCCTGTTCCCCGGAGTCACCAAGAAGGTGAAGGCCGCGACCGGGTTCGACATCGCCCCCTACGGCAACTTCAACAAGGACCGCACCAAGTGGGAGACGTACCCGGCCACCCCGCGGTACAGCATCCAGTACTTCGCGCTGTGCGGGCGCATCGGCATTTTGAGCGAGTCGTACAGCTACGCGACGTTCAAGGCGCGGATCGACGCGACCCGCGCCTTCGTGACCGCGTGCCTGGAGGTCGTCGCCGAGCACCGCAAGGACGTGGCGAAGCTCGTTCGGACCGAGAACCCGAAACGGGTGCCGCTGCGCACCAAGTCGGAGGCGTTCCCCGAGAAGCTCACGGTCCTGGGCTTCGAGGAGACCGAGAAGGACGGGAAGCGGATCGCGACCGACACCCACGCGGAGTACGCGCTCGGCTACATCGGCCGCGTGACGGCCACCGAATCGGCCGCGCTGCCGTTCGCATACCTCGTGCCCGCGAGCGAGGCCCCGGTGATCGAGAACCTTCAGCGGCACGGGGTGAAGGTGGAGGAGCTGCGCGAGGACATCGACCTGAGCACCGAAGGGCTGCTCGTGACCGAAACGGGCGCGACGGAAACCGGGTTCCCCAAGAAGCACACGCAGTACACCGTCCGCGGGACGTGGCGCGCCGGGGCGCAGCGCGTCGCGGCCGGGACGGTCGTGGTGAAGACCGCGCAGCCGCTCGGCCCGCTGGCCGCGTACCTGCTCGAACCCGAGAGCGAGGACGGGCTGGCGAAGTGGGGCGTGTGGAGCAAGCCGCCCGAAACCGGGGCCGTGTTCCCGGTCCGGCGGCTCCCGGCGGCCGTCCCCCTGGCCCTCGGCGCCGCGCCCAAGTTGCCCGAAACGGTGCGCGCGAACCGGCCCATCACCGAAGCCGTGCTGATGGGCCATAGCGGGGCGTTTACGTTCGGGTTCGCCGGCACGCCGCTCGCCACCGGCGCGTGGATCGACGGCGAACACTTCCTGCAAGTGAAAGAGGGCAAGCTCCTGAAGGTGGACGCGCGCACCGGCAAGGGCGAGCCGTTCACCGACCCGGCGAAGATCAAGAAGTCGCTGTCCGCGATCAAGGATGTGTCCGAAGCCACCGCGGACCGGCTCGCCAGGGGCACCTCGTTCCGCACCAACGCGGCCCGCACCGCGTTCCTGTTCGACATCGGCCCGGACATCGGCATCGGGCACTTCGACGGCACCCCGGGCGCGCGGCTCACCAGGAGCGAGGGCGCCAAGGAACACGTCACGTTCTCGCCCGACGGGAAGCGGGTCGCGTTCGTGCGCGGGGCCAACCTGTTCGCGGTCAGCACCGAGCACCCACTGAAGGAGCACCAGCTCACCACCGATGGCGGCGGCGAGGTCTTCAACGCGAAAGGCGACTGGGTTTACGAGGAGGAGATCTTCAACCGCAACGGCAAAGCGTACTGGTGGTCGCCGGACGGGGCGCAGCTCGCGTTCCTGCGGTTCGACGACGCGCCGGTGAAGAAGTTCAACCTCGTGGACCTGAAGGACGTGCAGGGGCGACTGGAGAGCTACGCCTACCCGAAACCCGGCGACCCGAACCCGCTCGTGAAAATCGGTGTCGTGAGCGCAGCCGGCGGGAAGCCGGTGTTCCTGAACCTGGGCGACTACAAGCCCGAGGATCTCGTGATTTCGCGCGTCGGCTGGGTAGCGAAGGCCGGAGGGGGCGTGGGGGAACCCGCGGGGGGTTCCCCCCAGAAGGCCGGAGGGGGCGTGGGGGACCCCGCGGGGGGGGCTCCCCGGAAGGGGCAGACGGTGTTCGCCTACGTTCAGAACCGTACACAGACCTGGCTCGACTTCGTGACGTGGGAGGCGCCCGACGCGAAGCCGAAAGTGCTCTTCCGTGAGACCACGAAGGCGTGGGTGGACGACCCCGGCGAACCGCACTGGCTCCCGGACGGCTCGTTCCTGTTCCCCAGCGAGCGCACCGGTTGGAAGCACCTGTACCACTACTCTACCGGGGGCAAACTGCTCGCGCCGGTCACGAAGGGGGACTGGGAGGTGAAGAGCGTCCTCCGCGTGGACGCGAAGGACCGGACCGTGTACTTCAGCGCCGCGCTGACCAGCCCCACCGGAACCGACCTGTGCCGGGTGACGTTCGGCTCCGCGGTCGAGTTGCTCACCGAGAAGGGCAAAACGCACCGCGTCTCGCTCGCGCCCGAAGGCGGGCTGTTCGTGGACCGCTTCAGCGACCCGATGACCCCGACGCAGTCGAACCTGTGCGAAGTGGGAAAGGGCACCGTGCGCAAGCTCGACACCAACCCGGTGCGCGAACGGAACGAGTTCAAGTTCGGCAAGTATGAGCGCGTGAAGATCGCGCTGAAAGACGGGTTCGTGCTGGAAGGCGCGCTCACCTACCCGCCGGACTTCGATCCGAAGAAGAAGTACCCCGTGTGGCTGTTCACCTACGCGGGGCCGCACTCCCCTACCCTGCGCGACGAGTTCGGCGGCGGGCGCGTCATGGAGCAGTCGCTGGCGACCACAGGCATCATCAGCTTCCGCGTCGATCCGCGGAGCGCGAGCGGGAAAGGCGCCCAGTCCGCGTGGGCGTGTTACAAGCAGCTCGGGGTGCAGGAGCTAAAGGACCTGGAAGAAGCGGTCGCGTGGCTCGCGGAGAAGCCCTACATCGACGCGAAGCGGGTCGGCATCAGCGGGCACAGCTACGGCGGGTTCATGGCCGCCTACGCGCTCACCCACTCGAAGACCTTCAGCGCGGGCATCGCGTCGGGGCCGGTCACCGACTGGAAGCTCTACGACACGATCTACACCGAACGGTACATGCTGACGCCGAAGGAGAACCCCAGCGGCTACGCGAAGTCGAGCTGCGTGGCCGCCGCGAAGAACCTGAGCGGCCGGCTCCTGATCGTTCACGGGATGATGGACGACAACGTCCACATGCAGAACAGTGTGCAACTCGCGGACGCGCTCCAGCGGGCCGGGAAGGAGTTCGAGTTCATGCTGTACCCGCAGTCCCGCCACGGGATCGGCGGGGCGCACTACCTGAAGCTCCAGATGGACTTCATCCGCCGCACCATGGGCGTGCAGAAGTAGCCAAAGGCAGAACAGCCACAAAAGCGCACAAAGGGCACAAAAGAAACCCAAAAGCAAAGGAGTGTCTGGGTTCGCTCTTCTTGTTCATGGTTCTCTTTTGTGCCCTTTGTGCGCTTTTGTGACCAAGCCTCTTTTTGTTCTCTGGCCGTGAAGGAACGGTGAGGCCGCTTCACAGGCGGGCCGCGAACTACTAAACAGAATGTTTCGCTTCCGTTTCGTCATCGGGATGAACCAAGATGGGCTTCGAGTGCGGGATCGTCGGGCTGCCCAACGTCGGGAAATCGACCCTGTTCAACGCGCTGCTCTCGACCATGCAGGCCGAAGCCGCGAACTACCCGTTCTGCACTATCGAGCCGAACGTCGGACGGGTCGCCGTGCCGGACGAGCGGCTCGCGAAGCTCGCCAAGATCGCGGGTTCGGCCAAGCTCATCCCCACGCAACTGGAGTTCGTGGACATCGCGGGGCTGGTGCGCGGCGCGAGCAAGGGCGAGGGCAAGGGGAACGAGTTCCTGTCGCACATCCGCACCGTCGATGCGATCATTTACGTGCTGCGGTGCTTCGAGGACGCCGACATCGTTCACGTGGAAGGGTCCATTGACCCGTTGCGCGATGCGGAGGTCATCGAAACGGAGCTGATGCTCGCCGACCTCGACAGCTTGGAGAAGCGGCTCCCGTCGGCTCAGAAGAAGGCCAAGAGCGGCGACAAGACGCTCGCCGAGCAGGTCGGGATGATGGAGCGCGCCGTCAAGGTGCTTCAGGACGGGAAGCCCGCCACGGCCGTTAACCCGAAGGACAAGGCCGACCGCAAGCTGTTGGACTCGCTGCAACTGCTCACATCGAAGCCGGTAATGTACGTGTGCAACGTGGAGGAGCAGCACGCGGCGACCGGCAACGCGCTCTCCGAAAAGGTCGCGGCAATGGCCGCGGCCCGCGGCGCCCCGTGCGTGGTGGTGTCGGCCAAGATCGAGGCCGAAATCTCGGTGCTGCCGAGCGAAGAAGAGAAGAAGGAGTTCCTGGCGGGGCTGGGGTTGGAAGAGACCGGTTTGGCGAAGGTCATCAAGGCCGGTTACAAACTGCTCGACCTCATCACCTATTTCACGGTCGGGCCGAAAGAAGCGCGCGCGTGGACCATCGTGAACGGGACGCTCGCCCCGGCGGCAGCGGGGGTGATCCACACCGACTTCGAGGCCGGGTTCATCCGCGCCGAAACCGTCGGCTACGACGACTACGTCCAGCACGTCGGTGAGGCCGGCGCGAAGAAGGCCGGTCGGTTCCGGCTCGAAGGCAAGGAATACGTGGTACAGGACGGCGACGTGCTGCACTTCCGCTTCGGGCCGTAATGCCCCGGACGGTTTCACCGGGCTTTACAACTGGTGCGCGGTCCGCGCAACTGGCTGTAGCGATTCTGATAGTTGGTAGCTCACGCCGACCTTATTTCGACTGAGCTACACGACATTGAAACCAGGAGCGGACCATGAAATGCATTGGCTAGTTCCAGCCGTGACGGCATCCAAGAGGAACACCCAATGCGCCACTTCATCTTTGCCACCGCCGCCGCGCTAGCGTTTGCGGCTGTGCCTTCCCCTGCGAATGCCCAGATCGTCATTTACAACAGCAACTTCCCTTCCGCGCCCGGAGTGCGTGTGATCAACACCCCGCCGTTCTACAGCGGGCTCGCGTTCAATAACGGCGTGATTACGGCGTTTCCGGCCGGCCCGCGTTTCGGCTACCCCGCGTTTGGGTACCCATACGCTGCCCCGTATTACGGTTACCCCTCCTACCCCAACAGGTATCCCTTCACGCCCGGCGGTTACACCGGGCATCCTCCCGGACCGTGGCGACCGTGAGGAGAGCGAGGTCAGCCGGGTGACTTGGCCCGCAGCCGGGCCAGGGCCTCCTCCAGCGCACCGAGGAACTCATCAAGCCCTTTCATGTCGCCGCGCACCAGCGCGAGCTTAGACCCACCCCGGAACCGCAGTTCGTATCCCCGGTTCGAGGTGCCCATCATCCGGTCCGCCAGGGCGTTTTCCAACGGTCCCAGGTAAGTCGAGTTCAGCGGCTCCACCGCCACGATGTCGCTCACCCGGTGCGTAACGATCCGCCGCGTCAGGAGCCGGCGGGCGCGGATCACGCCGTCGTTCAGCTCGACCCACTGGACGCTCGCCGACATCGCCCACGCCATGATAAATGTGACCCCGACCGCACCCGGCGCGAGGTACACGCTCACATTTGTAGGCGCGAAGACGACGAGAAACACGGCCACGACCAGCGAGCCGAGGAGGAACAGGGCGGAGCATCCCATCGCCATGACGACGAAGATGGTGCGGAGGTGAATCGTGTGCGGCGACATCGGTACATCGGGAAGCCGGGTGCGCATTGCCCGGGGCGCATTGTACCGCTCCCCTTGGGCACCCCAACGAACGGAGCCGGCCCGCAGGTCGGCTCCTCTGGTACGCCACCAGGGGTTCGTAACTGGGACCGAGTGCGGCTCGGTTACTTGGACTTCACCGTGAGCTTGAAATCGCTGGCGACCTCGGGCATGTCGGCCTCACCCTTGGCCTTGCCGACCACCTGCACAACGTGATCGACCACCGCCGGGGCGTCCGGGGCCGCCTTGATCGTCACCTTCAGCGAGTCCTTGTCCGCCGGGATGGTCAACTCCTTGGTTTCGACGGTGACGCCCTTCGGCAGGTTCTTCAACTCGATATTAACCGGCGCGCTGAACCCGTCCCGGTCCACCGAGACGGTCATCTCGTCGGCGCGGTCCTGGGTCACGGTCTGGCTGGCCGGCGCCTTCACCGAAAACTTGCGGGGCGTGTTCGGCTTGGCCGGGTCCTTCGACGGAGCCGTCGAGGACGCCGTTTTGCCGCACCCGACGGCGACCAGCAGCCCAAGAACGATGGCGAGACGAGCGAAGCGGTTCATTGATGTTCCTTGTGGAGAGTGAGTGGGCGCGCGGCTTCGAAGCGCCCACGCGTCCAGTTGTGACGGCAGGCAGTTCCGCAACAACCGTTCCGTCCGACACGACCGAGAGAAGTTTTTCGCAAAATGCGACCTCGGAATCGGGGCAAGACTTGGCACATTGGTTGCGACTCTGTTCCCCGTCCATCGCTCGCAACAGCGGAGATTACCATGAGCAAGAGCACTCCCATACCTGGCGGGAAGAAGCCGGATACGGAGACGAACTTTGCGGAACCCAGCCAGGACGAATCGGGCAAGACGGCGGCTCCGCAAAGCACGCAGGGACCACAACGGCCCCAGGTAACGAAGCCACCGGCGAATGAGAAGAGAGAAGAGCCCCGCCCGATGTGACCGCAACAATCTTATACCAAGGAGACGATCATGGCCGAACGCACCACGCGCGGCGACGAAGACCGCAAGAAAGAAGACGAAGAAATGACAACGGGAGCGCCCGTCGGAGCCGGTATCGGGGACGGGGCGCAGCCCGCCAACACGACCCGCGACAAGGGCATCCCACCCGCGACGGATGCCCGGCGGGACGCCCCCGGGACGGAGGAAGAGTGAGTTGCTGATCGGGCACTTGGGGGAGCCGCGAACAGGTGTCGCGGCTCTTGTTCTTTTGGGCGCAAGAGCAACACCGCGGCTCCGGGTGGTTGAAGGGGCCTGTGGATCGGGCCAAGAATAGGATCCCGCTACCAGACGGGTATTTCGGACCTCATTGAACAGCGGCGAGCCCGTTCATCAGTACGCTGTGGAATTCGATTCGGCAAGGCGCCTGCCAGCAGGAAGCGGCGCACCCGATGAGACGTTCGTGCACCTTGAACTGGAGAATGCCCCGGGTCCGCGGACCTTGCGACTGTACGTCATGCGCCGAGCCGGGTTCGTGGGGGTGGGCGTTCAGTACAAGATCTCGTGCCCCGTGGCCCGCGGTAAGACGAAGCCTTGACGGGCGTGGATCGCCCGAGCAACTCACACGGTCCTCATGCCCCTCTGCTCGATCGGCACGCCGGATCGAGTCCGACGCGAACCTCCAGCCGAACCCCAGTGTCCATTTCCGGTGCGCCGGAAAACCCGTTCGCTCGCGCTTTTCTGCGGTCTGCGCCGGGCCGGGTGGCACACCGGCCCCGATGCGTAGGTGCGGTGAGCCCGCACCCAGCTCCGAGACGCTGACATGCTCCTGACGATCTCCACAGTCCACCGGCCCGCCAGCGACCTCGCCTTCCTGCTGCACAAGCACCCCGACCGGTTCCAGTCGTTCGACCTCAGCTTCGGCACGGCCCACGTCTACTACCCCGAGGTCGGGGCCGACCGATGCACGGCCTGCCTGATGCTCGACGTGGACACCGTGGGCGTGGTGCGGGGCAAGAACCCCGACCAGAACTTCCTGCTGGCCCAGTACGTCAACGACCGCCCCTACGCCGCCTCGTCCTTCCTGAGCGTGGCGATCGCGCAGGTGCTCGGCTCGGCACTGCAAGGCCGGTGCAAGGACCGCCCCGAACTCGTCGCCACGCCGCTCCCGCTAGAAGCCCGCCTCGACGTGCTCTGCGTCCGGGGCGGCGAGGCCGTTCTACGGGGCATGTTCGAGCCGCTCGGGTACGCGGTCGAGGCCGTCCGTCACCCCCTCGACGAGCGGTTCCCGGAGTGGGGCGAGAGCCCGTACTTCTCCGTCACGGTTCGCCACACCGTCACCCTGAGCGAACTGCTCACCCACCTGTACGTTCTGATCCCCGTGTTCGACTCCCGCAAGCACTACTTCGTCGGGGAGGACGAGTTGGAGAAGCTGCTGGCGAAGGGCGAGGGCTGGCTGGCCCGGCACCCGCTCAAGGACGAGATCGCCCGCCGCTACCTGCGGTTCCAGCCGAGCCTGTACCGGATGGCCCTGAGCCGCCTCGTCGTCGAAGAGGAGCCGGTCGAGGGCGAGGACGAGACGCCCGAGACGGAGAAGGCCGAGGAGAAGTTGGAGACGCCGCTCAGCCTCAACGAGCAGCGGCTCATGTCGGTCGTGGCGGCGCTGCGGGCGAGCGGGGCCACGCGGGTGCTCGACCTCGGCTGCGGCGAGGGCAAGCTGCTCCGCGAACTCCTCAAGGACCGGCAGTTCGAGCAGATCCTCGGCATGGACGTGTCCGTCCGCACCCTCGAAGTCGCCGCCCGCCGCCTGAAGCTGGACCGCCTGCCCGACCACCAAGCGGGCCGGGTGAAGGTGGTCCACGGGTCGCTCATGTACCGCGACAAGCGGCTCGCGGGGTTCGACGCCGCGTCCGTCGTCGAGGTCGTCGAGCACCTCGACCCGCCCCGGCTGAACGCCTTCGAGCGGGTGCTGTTCGAGTTCGCCAAGCCCCGGACGGTCGTACTGACCACGCCGAACAGCGAGTTCAACGTGACGTGGGAGACGCTCCCGGCTGGCCAGTTCCGCCACGCCGACCACCGCTTCGAGTGGACCCGGCAGGAGTTCCAGAACTGGGCGGCGGGCCTCGCCGCGCGGTTCGGGTACGCGGTGCGGTTCCTCCCGGTCGGGCCGGAACACCCCGAGTACGGGTCGCCGACCCAGATGGCGATCTTCCACCGGGACGGCGAAGGGGCGTGACACCGTGGAAGCCGTGATCTTCGTGGGCCTTCAGGGGGCCGGGAAATCGACGTTCTACAAGGAGCGGTTCTTCGCAACGCACGTCCGCATCAACTTGGACATGCTCAAGACCCGGCACTGGGAGCGGCGGCTGGTGCAGGCGTGTGTCGAGACCGGCCAGCCGTTCGTCGTGGACAACACGAACCCGAGCCGGGGCGAGCGGGCGGCCTACGTCCGCGCGGCGAAGGACGCCGGGTTCCGGGTGATGGGGTACTACTTCCAGTCCCGAGTGGAAGACTGCAAGCGGCGCAACGGCCAGCGGCCACCCGCCCAACAGGTGCCGCTCAAAGGCATCCTCGGCACGGCGGGGCGGATGGAGTTGCCGTCCCGCGACGAGGGGTTCGACGAGATCTTCTACGTGCGGATCGACGAGGCCAGCGGGTTCGTGACCGAGGGGTGGGCCGATGAAGTTCGATGACCTCGACGACAGGATGCGGGTGTTCGAGACGGCCCACGACCTGTGCGTACTGCCGGGGTTGCACATGGTCGCCCGGCTGGACGGGCGCGGGTTCACCCGGCTGACCAAGGAGGTCCACCGGTTCGAGGCCCCGTTCGACGCCCGCTTCCGCGACCTGATGCTGGCGACCGCCGAGCACCTGATGACCGACTGCGGGTTCAACGTCGTCTACGGGTACGTCCAGAGCGACGAGATCTCGCTCCTGTTCGCGGTGGGGGAGAACTGCTTCGGGCGGAAGCTCCGCAAGCTGCACTCGGTCCTGTCGGGCGAAGCCAGTGCCAAGTTCTCCCTGCTGCTGGGGGCGATGGCGGTGTTCGACTGCCGCGTCTCGCAACTGCCCACGGCGGGACACGTGGTCGATTATTACCGCTGGCGGAACGAGGACGCCCACCGGAACGCCCTCAACGCACACGGGTACTGGCTCCTCCGCAAGCAGGGGAAGAGCGTCGGCGAGGCGACGGCGGCGCTGAGCGGCCTGTCGGTCGCCGAGAAGAACGAGTTGCTGTTCCAGAACGGCGTCAACTTCAACGACCTCCCGCTTTGGCAGAAGCGTGGCGCGGGCCTGTACTGGGAAGAGTTCGACCGGCCCGCCGAGAACCCGCGTACCGGCGAGCAAGTCTTGGCCCGCCGCAGGCGGGTGCGGCGCGACCGTGAGTTGCCGATGAAGGACGACTACTCGTCGTTCCTCGACCGGCT
>DASWYH010000322.1:0-7222 GCA_036405095.1 Gemmata sp.
GAACCGCTTGGTGATCGCTCCGGAAATAGCGCCCGCCAGCTCTTCGGTGCCGCCGTCGCGGCCCGAGAAGAACCCGTTACCGCCGGTGGGGAGCCCGTCCCCCTTACGCGGCGCCACCCCGGGCACGTCCCTCGTCCCGCCGTGCGGGGCGGAGATGATGACCGGCAGCGCCCCCTTTTCCGCCCGCACCAGCGGGCTGACCGGGGGCTTGGCGACCGGCCGCGGCGCCGGCGCGACCGGCACCTCCGCCAGCGCGACCGCTGCCGCGAACCCGAGCGCGACCGCGAGCAGCCCGAACCGTCGAACGGGGGTGACCATCGGCACAAGACCTCGTGCGTGTGAAGGAACTCTCAGCAGCCGAAAAGGTGTGGGCACGGCGGATCAATACTCGGGGAGCACCTCGCCGTGGCTCCGCGTGATGAGCGCGGCCATGACCCCGATCGATACCGATTGGCGCACGAACGCAACCGACCCGTCGGCCCGAAGGAGGTTAATTCCGCCCGTGTGGAACGAGTACGGCTCACTGTCATTGGTCCCGTTCATCGCCAGCGTGCGGTTCGGGCGCGTCGCGGTGGTATCGTCCGACGCCCCGGTGGCCGGATCGGCCCCGTCAAAGATGTGGTAGTTGCGGTGGTCAGGCCACATCTGGGTGTTGCTCGTGGTCGAGCCCGTGGGTCGGCCGAGGGCGTACGCCTGTGCCCCGCCCGCCGATTCCATCAACAGAATCGTGTTCGAGGTGCCATCGCTGATCGCGGTGAACGGCGTGTCCACGTTGGGCTGGGTGGCCGCGCTCCACGAACTGTTCACCGTGGCCGACAGCAGGGTGCTGGTGTTAATGGTGCTACGGCACCGGGCGAAGATCAGGTAATCGGTCACGTACCCGGTTACGGTGCCGCCGCCGTAGGTCGAGGGCGCACCGAACGAGCGCGTGCGGTCGGTGCCCGGGGCCGACGGGCACAGGTAGATCGGGATCGGGGCCGCGGCCAGCGGCCGGTTCACCAGTTCCCGCCAGTCCAGCGCCGGGTCGTACTTGTTTTGGATGTTCGACTGCTCGATGTACGGCAGGATGATGAAGTGGAAGCTGCGGGCGGCGCGGGTGCCTTTCGGGGCCGGGAACGGCAGGGTGCTCGGGGCGTTCGAGTCGAAGTCGATCGCCGTGGGCGGGAGCCCGCCGTAGCTGTTCTCGTAATTGTGTGCGGCCAGCCCCAATTGTTTCATGTGGTTCTGGCACTTCATGCGGGCGGCGGCCTCGCGGACCTTTTGCACCGCGGGCAGCAGCAACCCGATCAGGATGGCGATAATCGCGATGACCACGAGCAGTTCGATCAGCGTGAACCCGCGGCGCGGGCGTGGAACGAGCATGGCGGCTCCTTGGGAATAAAAACGAGCGGATGAACCGGCCGCGCGGGGAGCGGTCGGAAGGAGAAAAAGGGGCGAACCGCCGTCGGGTCACTCTTTCCCGGCGGTCCAGCGCAGTGCCTTGCGGAACAGGTCCTTGGCTTCCGGCGAGTCGGTCTTCTCGGGGTGGGGGCTGAAGCAGAACACGCGCCCGTTCCCGAACGCCCCGCGGGCCGCGGCGGTGGTGCCCTTCATCACGCCGGGCTTGGCCCCGCCCTTGCTGAAGATCTCCGTTTCGTAGGTCGCGAGTTCTTCGTAATCCGGGATGGCGTCGTCTTTGCCCGGAGCGAGCAGCGGCCCCTGGCCGTAGTAGATCGAGAGCTTTTCGGCCTTGGTCGCGAAGAAGTCCTTGCCCTTTGGGCTGAACTTGAGTTCGACGCTGCCGGTGCCGCGCGCCCAGTGGGCGCGGTCCAGCACCTCGGCGTCGAGGATGTGCAGCGACCAGTCGTAGCTGCGGCTCGCGAGGTACGCCCCGGCGCAAATGCCGTTGTACCCGCCGCCGTCCTTGACGAACGCTTTCACCTTGGCGCGGCCCGCTTCCCCGAGCGACTTCGCCTGGGCGCCGCCGCTCCCGCCCGGCTGGATGAGGACGCGAAAGTCCTTCAGTTTGCCGTTGCGGATGTCCTCGGCGGTCACCAACTCGACGGCGAACCCGGGCGTCTTTTCGACCGCCTCCGCGACCGGGCCTTTGGTCTTCGCGGCCCCGGCGTCGGCGTACAGCGCCACCCGCACCGGCTTCTCGGTGCCCGCGGGCGGCTCGGTGCGGGCCGCGGGCGCGACCGCCCCGAGCGTAACGAGCGCAATAAATAAGGGTAACGTGCGCATCATCGCGCCCTCCGCGAACTGGAGTTTATGGGGGGAGAATGAGGTACGAGAGAGGCGCCTCACGAGAGGTCACGACAAATCGGTTTCGGATGTGACACAGCCGGCGACTTTGTTACCATAAATTTCTTCGTGTGCCCCGCGTCCTGTTCGGGTGACCGTGCCGACCGATGACCGAAGGTTCCGTTACCACCTGGATGAACCGCCTCGCGGCCGGCGACGGTGAAGCCGCCGGCCCGCTCTGGGACCGCTACTTCCGGCGCATGGTGTCGCTCGCCGCGGGGCGGCTGCCCGGGCGGAAGGCGGACGCCGAAGACGTCGCCCTGTCCGCGTTCTTCCAGTTCTGTCGGGCCGCCGCGGACCAGCGCTTCGCCCGGCTCGCCAGCCGCGACGACCTGTGGCACCTGTTGGTGGTCCTCACCGCGCGCAAGGCGGTGGACTGGCGCAAGCACCAGTCGGCCCAGAAGCGCGGCGCCCCCACGGCCGCCCTGCCCGACGAGGTGGAGAGCCCGGCCGCAGACCCCGCACTCGTGGCGGTCGTCGGCGATGAAATCCGATCCCTATTTGATAAGCTCGACAGTGACGACCTGCGCGACATCGCCCGGTTGAAGCTTGACGGGCACACGAACGACGAGATCGCCGCTCGGTTGGGGTGTACGGTCCGCACCGTGTGCCGCCGGCTCGCCCTGATCCGAGACATCTGGGAGGCCACGCCCGCGGACCCGGTCCCCCCGGGGGCGTAACCCGAGCGCCCCGAAACGAAATGAGTCACGACCCCCCGACCACGTTTCTGGGCCTGCCGATCGGCGCCAAGCGCCGGGTCGATGCGGCGTGCCTGGCGTTCGAGCGCGCCGGCCCCGGTGCGAGCATCGAAGAACACCTCGGGGCCGTCGAGCCCGAGCTGCGCGATGTGCTGCTGACCGAGTTGGTGGCACTGGACATCGAGCGGCGCCGCGGTGCCGGCGAACACCCCGAGGCGACCGAGTACGCCCGCCGGTTCCCGGACCGGGCGGCGGCGGTGCGGGCCGCGTTCGGGTCGCTCGCCCCGGCGGTCGGTGACCTCCTCGGGCGGTATCGGCTCACCGGCGTCATCGGGCGCGGTGGGATGGGCGTGGTGTTCGAGGCCGCGGACCCCGTCATTGATCGGAAAGTAGCCATCAAGGTGCTTCCGGGTACGCTGTCGGGCGATCCGCTGGCCCGCGAGCGCCTGTTGAGCGAGGCGCGGCTGGCGGGCCAGTTGCTGCACCCGAACGTGGTCGCCGTGTTCGAGGCGGGGGAGACCGACGGGGTCGCGTTTCTCGTTTTGGAGCGCGTGTCGGGAGGGAGCGCGGCGGACCGCATCAAGCGCGACGGTGCCCTCCCGTGGCGGCTGGCGGTCCGGATCGCGACCGATGCCTGCCGCGGGCTGGTCGCGATTCACGACGCGGGCTTTTTGCACCTCGATGTGAAACCGGGGAACATTTTGCTCCCCGAATCGACCGGCGCCCCGGACGGCTCGGTTAGCTCGGGCGTGCTGGCGAAACTGGCCGACTTCAGCCTCTCCACCGCCGACGCCGCGCCGCGGCTCACGGGCGCGACCGCCGGGACGCCCGCTTACATGTCGCCGGAGCAGCGGGACGGGGGCGAACTCACCCGCCGGACGGACGTGTTCGGACTGGGGGCCACGCTGTTCGCGCTGCTCACCGGTGCGGCCCCGTACCCCGGGGCGACCGTTACGGACGTGATCGCCGAGCAGTTCCGCCGGCCCGCGCCGGACCCGCGCGAACTCAACCCCAGGGTGCCGGACGCCGTGGCGCGGGTCGTGCGCCGGGCGATGTCGGTTCGGCCCGGGGAGCGGCACTCGTCCGCGGGCGAGTTGCTCGGGGCGCTGGAGCAACTGTTGGCCCCGCCGCGCCGGTGGCGCGAAGGGTTTGCGGCCCTGGCGGGGGCGGGAGCCATGCTGGCGGTTGCGGTCGGCGTGTCGGTGCTGCTGACCGGCCCCCGAGACGCCCGCGTCGCTCCGGGCCGCGAGTTCGCCCGCGTGGACGCCTGGGAGCCGCTGCTCGACGAGCACGACCTGGGGCTGTGGCAGCCGGTAGTGCCCGAGGGCGGGTCGCCGATCGGCGCCGGCCCGCGGAGCGAGTTCAGCCTCGTGTTGCTCGACGGCGCACCGGCGCTGCGGGCCACCGGAACCGGCCTCGGGAGCGTCGAATCGGCCCGCGAGTTCGAGAACTTTCACCTCCGGTTCGAGTACCGCTGGGGCGCGGCCGACGGGGACCATTATGCGAGCGTTCGGTATCACTGCACCGGTCCGGTCGGCTCGAAGGGCACACACGGGATGCAACTGCACCTCCAGCGAGCCGGCAGCTACCTGCGCCGAAACGATCTGCTCCGGGTGGACATCGGCGCGGTGCGGGGGGAGCGGGTCGAACCCGTGCGGCCCGGGGGCCAGCGGATCGACACCGAGTTCAACACCGAGGCGCCGGTGGGCCGCTGGAACAAGGCGGCGCTGGTGTGCGTCGGGGACTGGTCGGTTCACGTCATCAACGGCGCCCCGGTCCTGGCCCTCGCCCGGTCCCGCTGGGCCGATCCGCCGGACGAGCCGCTGACCCGCGGGCGCATCCGGTTCCAGTCGGTCAAGGGTGAGATCTTCTTCCGCAAGATCGAGATCCGCCGCGCAACGGCCCTTCCGCCGGAGTACCAACGGCCCGGCGAGTAGGATCATAATTGTGGGGCGGTTTGTCACTTCCCGCACGCGGTTGTCGTGATCCCTTACACCCCCCCACCCCCGGAACCGCACGTCATGAACGCGCCCCGCCTCGTTGCGCTCGTACTCCTTTTCGCTCCCGCAGTCGGGTTCGCGGCGGACCCGCCGAAACCCACGTTCTCGGAACGGGTCAAGGAATCGTTCCCGAAGTGGGACGCCGACAAGAACGGCACCCTGACCCGCGAGGAGATCGACCGGGCCGTTGCCGACCCCGCCGTGAAGGGGGCCGACGCGGCGGCCGTGGTCGCGCTCAAACGGGCCGTGCGCAACACCAAGCTGGAACTCCCGGCGCTCACGAAGGAGGCGGTGCTGGAACTCGCCGCCAAACCGGGTAAGGACCGGCCCAACTTCAACGCGATGTACGAGTCCGCGCTCACCCGCATCACCGGCGCGAACCGCGAGCTGTTCCCGAACGGGGCGCCGCACCTCGAAACGCTGCACCAGGGCCGGCTCGGCGACTGCTTCTGCCTCGCCCCCCTCGGCTCGATGGTGTGCCGCGATCCGAAGGACGTGGTGAAGATGATCCGCAAGCAGCCGGACGGGTCGTACCTCGTGAAACTCGGCGCGCGCGACATCCCGGTTCCGGCTCTGACCGACGCGGAACTCGCGCTGACCGCGACCACCGGCCCGGACGGCGTGTGGGTGAACGTGTACGAGAAGGCGGTCGGGCTGACGCGCGTCGAGAAGGCGAAAGCGGCCGGCGCGCCGGGGTCCCTCATCGACCTCCTCGCGAAGGGCGGGTCCGCCGGGACCACCGTTGAGCTCGTCACCGGGAACCCGATCGAGCGGTTCTCGTGCAAGTTCGCCAAGGGAGACGCGACCCCCGAGAAGGAAAAGGCCGCCAAGCTCGACGAGTTGCGCAAGAAGCTGACCCGGGCGTTCGCGGAAAAGCGTTTAGTGACGTGTGGCACCGCGAGCGGCGTAACGGTCCCCAACGTGAACGGGAACCACGCTTACGCGGTGACCGGCTTCGACCCCAAGACGGACGAGATCGCGCTGTGGAACCCGCACGGGCAGGCGTTCAGCCCGAAGGGCAAGCCCGGAATGGAGCACGGTTACCCGACAAAGGGCGGTCAGTTCCGGATGCCGCTCCCCGAGTTCGTGCGCGTGTTCGCCGGGGTCGCGTTCGAGGTGCCTTCGGCGAAGTGATCCGACACGTCTTCTGTGCGTATGGGTGCCACCGCGGTGCGGCGCGCTTTACTCGAGCGCGGGCCTTCGGCCCGCTGGTGCGGGGCCGGAGGTGCCGCCCTCGATTTGCTCTCTCACTGCACCGGCACGAAAACTGGAGCGCGGCCCAGAGACCGCAGTCCGGTCAAGGCACCACAACCGCGCGTCACGCGGGCGCGTTCGCGACCCACGCCGCGTAGATCGCTCGCACATCGGCCACCACCGCCTGAATCTCTGCCGGGGGGATGTTCGCTTCCGCCAGCACCGTGTTCGCGGCCTTCGTAATGTGCGCCGCTCCCTTCGGCGTGGTGACGCCGTGGCGACCGCCGCTTGCGTGGTCGTCACCAGTACTTGAATGGACTCCTGGGATGGCGCGGCGGTACCTTCGGCGAGCGCCCGCACATCGGCGGCGAGGTTCTGCCACAGTTCGGCCGGGACGCACGGGTGAATGCGGCTGATGGGTTGTCGCGGCCTTCGAGGCACTCAAAGCTGAGACGCATGATTCGGGCTCCGGGTCAATTTTTGGTGAGTGCCAGCGCTGGTACTCCCACACCCCCCCGGACCGATTCGGTTACAACCGCGGCCGTTTTTTCCGCACTCCGCCCGGAGCGGCTCACATGGACTGGTCGACCACCCGCAGCACCGTGCCGAGCCACGGGACCAGCAGGACAAAGCACACGAGCCCGAGCCGAGTGGCGTGGTGCGGCTCGAAGTGATGACACAGCGGGCAGAACGCCGCCCGCACCGCGCCGGGGAAATTCGATCCGATAACACCGAACGCAACTCCACACAGCATAAATGCGCCCGCCCCGATAAACAATCCGGAGACCAAAGGAGCGAAGTCCGGATTGACGCCCGCCGCGGCCACCAGCTGCCGGTCACTTTCCAGTCGCGGGTGCTCGTGCCACACCGGCGCGTCCGGGCGCAGGTCGGCGCTCCGCAGCGGCTCCGTGAGGTGCTGACGATTTGGCGGACAGCCCAACTGCCTAAGATGGCCATCGCCAAAGGAGTTCGACGATGCCTCGAAAGGCCAGCCCACCGGCACCGACCACGTCCCGACGGAAGTTCACGGAGGAGTTCCGGCGTGAA
>DASWYH010000323.1:0-8069 GCA_036405095.1 Gemmata sp.
CCGATCGCTGCCCTCCGGTTGCGTGCGAGCCCCCTTCCCGACCTCGGCGACCGCGATGGCCCGCACTGCGTCCGTCCGCCGCGGTTGTTATGAGCCCCCTTCGGCAGTCATCGCGCGCTGTTCCACCACATCAACGAGCAGCGGGTGCCGGCCGAGCGGTTCCGCCAGAACGAACCGCACGTTCGGGAACCGGGCGCTCAGTCGGTCGCGCGCCTCGGTCAAGTCTTCGACGACATGAATTCCGGGCGACAGGAAGTACGGCAGCAAGATCACATCCGTGGCCCCGGCGGCGACGCACTGGGTCCCGCCGGCTTCGATCCCCGGTTCTGCCAGTTCCAGGTACGACGCTTGTATCACAGAGTAGCGGCCGCGCGCGCGCAGAGCCGACGCGATGAACTCCAGGTCGGCGTTCGCTTCCGGCCGGCGGCTCCCGTGCGCAATCAACAGTAACGCAGTCGGCACCAGTCTCACCTTTCCCCCGGTTCGAGCCCCGGGAACAAACGGGCCGCACGGGTTCCGCATCGGGCCGTTGGCCTGCGGCCGTTCCCCCCTGCGCCCGTTACGCCAGCACTTCCTTGACCACCTTGCCGTGAACGTCGGTGAGCCGGAAGTCCCGGCCCGCGTATCGGTAGGTGAACTTCTCGTGGTCGAACCCGAGCAGGTGCAGCATCGTGGCGTGCAGGTCGTGAACGTGAACCGGCTTCTCCACCGCCTTGAACCCGAACTCGTCCGTCGCCCCGACCGCCTGGCCACCCTTCACGCCACCGCCGGCGAGCCACACCGAGAAGCCCCAGTGGTTGTGGTCGCGCCCGTTCACCTTGCCCTGGTTCGACCCGGGCGTCGGCAGTTCCACCACAGGCGTGCGCCCGAACTCGCCCCCCCACAGGATGAGCGTTTCCTCGAACAGCCCCAGCCGCTTGAGGTCCGCGATCAGCGCCGCGATGGCTTTATCGACCTGGCCCGCGAGCCGGCGGTGCTCCTTCTCCAGATCGTCGTGACTGTCCCACGGCTGCACCGGTCCGTGGCTCACCTGCACGAAGCGGACGCCGCGCTCGATGAGCCGCCGGGCCATCAGGAGGCTGCGCGCCTGCTCGCTGTTCCCGTAGGCCGCGAGGGTCTGCTTCGATTCCTTTGTGATGTCGAAGGCGTCGCTGGCCTCGATCTGCATCCGCGAGGCCAGCTCGAACGACTGGATGCGGGCTTCGAGTTGCGGGTCGTTGGCGCGGGGGGTCTGGTGCATCCTGTTGAGCTTCGCGAGCAGATCGAGTTGCTTCCTCTGGTCGCTCTTCGAGACCGCCTTGTTCTTCACGAACTCGACGAGCTTCTCAACGTCCGTATGCCGCGAATCGACGTAAGTCCCCTGGAACACGCCCGGCAGGAACCCCGACTGCCAGTTCTGGTTCTCCTGGAGCGGGTAACCGCCCGGACACATCGCCACGAAGCCGGGCAGGTTCTGGTTCTCCGTGCCCAGCCCGTAGGTCACCCACGAACCCATGCTCGGGCGGATCTGCCGCGGCTCGCCGCAGTTCATGAGTAGGAACGACGGCTCGTGATTGGGAACGTCAGCGTGCATCGAGCGGATGACGCAGATGTCGTCGGCGTGCTGCGCGGTGTTGGCGAAGATCTCGCTGACCTCCAGCCCGCTCTTGCCGTACTTCTTGAACTTGAACGGCGACGGGAACGCCGCCCCCGTGCGCCGCTCGGTGCGCAGGTTCGTCGCCGGGAGCGGTTTGCCCGCGTACTTGTCCAGCATCGGCTTCGGGTCGAACGTGTCGACCTGCGACGGCCCGCCGTTGGCGAAAATGTGGATGACGCGCTTGGCCTTGGCCGGGAAGTGCGGTTTCTTGGGGCTGAGCGGGTTCAGCCCGTCGGCGGCGCTGGCGGTGAGGAGCCCCGAGTTGCCGAGGAGCTGCGTCAGCCCCAGAAGGCCCATGCCGACACCGCTCCGGGTCAGCATCTCGCGGCGGGTAAGTGCGTTTTGCATCTCGGACGCTCCGTTCGCTCACTGAAAAAATTCGGCCACGGGGCACGTGAAGCCCGGAAGAACGTCTTCGCCGGCGATGGTGGCGTTGTCCCACAGCACCCGGCCGTCGCCGGGCTTGGTGTAAACCGTCACCGTGCGTTCGTCCGGATCGACCACCCAGACCGCCCGGGCGCCGCAACTGAAGTACTCGCCGACCTTCTTGGTCATCCGCGCCGGTGTGTTACCCGGCGACCGAAGTTCCACACAGAGATCGGGCGCGACGTTGGCGTACACGACCGGCACCTGATCGGCGGGCATTCGCTCGAAGCTCCAGAACGCCACATCCGGCCCGCGAACCGTGTCCGGCCCGGTGTCGGTAATAACGCCGCTCTCGACGGCAACCCGACCGAGACCGTTTTGCTTGGCGAACGTTTTGAGCAGGAGCGCAACGTTCAGCTGCACGACGCCGTGAAGGAAGCTGGGCGGCGGCACGGTCACAACCTCCCCGCGAACGAGTTCCTGCTTCGAGCCGTCGATCGGGTCCGGCAGCTTGGCGAACTCTTCGGCCGTCAGCAGTTTCTTGGTCGCTGTGGCGGACATCGGTTCCCTCCTGAATCAGTCCACGAACGCGAACTCGTTGCTGAGGAGCAGCACCTGCGCCAGTTGGGGCCACGCCCCGAACGCGCTCTTGGGGTCGTCGTTGGCGACGAATTGGGTCGCGAGCGCCCGTTCGTCCGCTGTGGGGTTGCGGCCCAGCGCGAGCCGGTACAGCGCGGTCACCTTTGCGCCGGTGCCCTTCGCATCGGAGACCGGTTTGCGCGCCGCGAGCGCCTTGGCCTGCTCTTGAACGAACGGGCTGTTCATGAGGAACAGCGCCTGCTGTGGAACGGTCGTCTGGAACCGCTGCGGGCTGTGCGTGTCCGGGTTCGCCACATCGAACACCTTGAGCGTGCCCGGGAGGTTGGTTCGGTCGATCAACCCGTACACGGTCCGCCGGGCGGAGAACGGCGCTTTGAACAGGTCCACCCCTTTCCCGCCTTCGGCAAGGTCGAGCCGGCCGGACGCGGACACGAGCGAATCGCGCACCGCCTCGAAATCGAGCCGGCGACGGTTCTGGTGCGCGAGGAGCCGGTTCTCGGGGTCGAGCTTGAAGATCTCGTTTGTGACGGTGCTCGACTGCTGGTAGGTGGCGGACAGCATGATCGCCTTGTGCAGCCGCTTGAGGCTCCAGCCCTCGCGGACGAAGTTGCTCGCGAGGTGGTCCAGCAGTTCGGGGTGCGTCGGGGGCTCGGACCGGACCCCGAAGTCTGAAGGCGTGCGGACGAGCCCGTGCCCGAAGTGCCCGAGCCACACGCGGTTCACCATCACGCGCGCCGTCAGCGGGTTCTCGGGTGCGGTGATCGCCTTCGCGAGTTCGAGCCGCCCGCTCCCGTGCGCGAAGGGCTTGCGGTCGGGGCTCACGATTTCGGGCGCCTGGCGCGGCACCTCGGCGCCACGGTTGTTCGGGTTGCCGCGGAGGAACACGACCGGCTGCGTCGGCCGCGCGTTGTCCGCCAGCACGTGCGCCCGCGGGGGCGCGTGGGGGTTCGACGCTTGGTAGGCGTCCAGCTTCTTGCGGAGCGCCGCGAGCGCGTCGCGGTCGGCCCGGTTCTGGACCTTGTCGAAGTCCGCGAGCGATACGCCCGTCGGCCCGTCGGCCGCGAGCGCCTTGGCCACTTCGGTATGCTCCCTGGTGAGCGCCCCGGGCGGCGGGACCTCGCACAGTACCTTCGCGAACACCTCGACCGCGGCCCTCATGGTCTTGGGGGGCGCGGCTGTCAGCGCCTTCGCGATCAGGGGGTTCGTGCCCTTCGGCAGCGCCGCGAGCGCCTTCGCCCCGAAGTCCTTTTCGGGGACCGCGGCGAGCGCCAGGAGCGGCGCGAACACCGCCGAATTCGCTTTCACCTCGGCCTCGACGAACGCGCGCCACCGATCGAACACGAAGCGCGTGAGGTCGCGCTGCCGGAGCACGTTCTGGACCTCCTCGGTCGACTTGCCGCGGAGGTCCAGAACCGCGCGCAGGTACTCGGCGACGGCCGCCGGCTCGCGGAGCTTCTTGATCGTGCTGGCGTGGCGCCGCTCCCGCTCCGCGGTGATGGCGGCCTCGCGCTTCGCGACCTCGGCCTCGAACGCAACGAGTTCCGGCGTCCGCTGCACTTCACCAATCAGGGGCAGCTCGGCCGGCTCGCTCGTGCTGGCGAACACGCCGTACAGCGAGTAGTAGTCCTTCGTCGGAACCGGATCGTACTTGTGGTCGTGGCACCGGGCGCACGTCACCGTCAGCCCCATGAGCCCGCGCGTCACCACGTCGATGCGGTCGTCAATGATGTCCTGCTGGTTGTTCAGGAACCGGCGCCCGAGCGTGAGGAACCCGAGCGCCGCGAGCGGGCGCTTGTCCGCACCGAGCGGGAGCAGGTCAGCCGCGAGCTGCTCCGTCACGAACTGGTCATAGGGCTTGTCTTCGTTGAAGCTGCGGATCACGTAGTCGCGGTACGTGTAGGAGAAGGCGAACGACCGCTCGCGTGTCAGGTCGTACCCCTTGGAGTCCGCGTAGCGGGCCACGTCGAGCCAGTACCGGCCCCAGCGCTCACCGTAGCGCGGCGACGCGAGGAGCGTGTCCACCAGCTTCGCCCAGGCGCCGGGGGTGTCATCCGCCACGAAGGCTTCGATCTCCTCGGCGGAGGGCGGGAGCCCGGTCAGATCGAAGTACGCGCGGCGGATCAGGGCGCGCTTCTCGGCGCGAGGGGCGAGCGCGAGCCCCTTGTCCGCGAGCTTGGCGACGACGAACGCATCGATCTCGTTGCCGCCCCGGGGGGCGGGCACCGAAGGCGCCTTCACCGGCTGAAACGCCCAGTGCTTTTTCGGGTCCGGCGCCGGTCCCTTTGCGACCTCCGCGGGGAGCGCGGCCCCGGCCTTGACCCACTCGACGAGAACCGCGATCGCGTCCGCCGGGAGCGCGCTCTTCGGCGGCATCGCGAGTTCGTTCTCGCGCTTCACCGACCGGATGAGCCGGCTCTTCGCCGGGTTGCCCGGTACGACGATCGGGCCGTCGTCGGCCCCGGTCCGGATGCCGGCCGCGGTGTCGAGGCGCAGCCCGGCGCTCTGCTTCTTCGGCCCGTGGCACGAGTAGCAATGTTCAGCCAGAACGGGCCGCACCTTCGCCTCGAAGTGTTCGAGCTGCGCCGCGGTCGGTGTGGGCGCCGGATCGGCAGCGCGAGCGGTCAGAAGGGCACACGACGCGGCGCCGAGCGCGAGAATCCAGCGCATCCGTTGAGCCTCAACTTAGGCAGCGGGTAAACAGGCAGGGCGGTAGGTAGTACCAGTTTACGCGCGGCGGCCCAACAGGTCGAACCCGAATTACGGTTCGTGGCTTCTCTCGGGCCGCACAACCCCGACCTTTATCGTCGCAGGACCGTTGAGATTATCGTTGTTTGCCGGGGCACCATTCGGGTAAAGTAGCGCCAGCCCTCGACTCCTGCTATCTCCCGCCTCCAAAAGAGGTTCCGCCGATGATCCGCCTCGACGCTCCCAAGTCGCCCGCGCTCTGCGGCGGTCATTCATCTTCCCCGTGCGGGCCGGTCAGCGGAGCTTCTCACGGCCCGTCCCGCACGGCAAGCGGGCCTGTCAGCGGAGCTTCTCACGGCCCGCACAGGCGCGATTTCTTGCACGCGGGCGCCCTCGCCCCTCTTGGGTTCACGCTCGCGGGATTGGAACGCGCGAAGGCCGCGAACGGCAAGGACAACGATGTCAACTGCATCATGCTGTTCCTGGTCGGGGGGCCGAGCCAGCTCGACACCTGGGACCCGAAGCCCCAGGCGCCCGCCGAGGTGCGCGGGCCGTTCACACCGATCAAGACGAACGTTCCGGGCATCGAGATCAGCGAGATCTTCCCCAAGATGGCGAAGCACGCCGACAAGTTCTCCCTGGTCCGGAGCGTGTACCACACCGCGACCGCGGTCCACGACACCGGGCACCAGATGATGCAAACGGGCCGGCTCTTCACCGGCGGCATCGAGCACCCGCACGTCGGCTGCGCCCTCGGTTACCTCAAGGGCGGGCGCGGCGAGTTGCCCGCGCACGTCCTCCTGCCGAAGCCGATCGGGCGCACGGGCGGGAACCTGCCCCACGGGCACACGGCCGGCTATCTGGGCAAGCCTTACGACCCCTTCATTCTGAACGCCGACCCGAACGCGCCGGGGTTCAAGGTGCCGGACCTCCTTCCGCCGGAGTACATCAGCGGGATCCGCGCCGAGCGGCGCCAGAAGCTCCGCGACGCGGTCGACGGCGCCACGGGCGCGTTTGAACAACACGCGGCGGCGAAGCAACTCGATGACAACTTCAAGCTCGCCTTCAAGCTGATGTCCAGCGCGAAGGCCCGCGACGCCTTCGCGCTGGAAAAGGAGTCCGACAAAACCAAGGACCGGTACGGGCGCACGCGGTTCGGCCAATCGTGCCTCATGGCCCGGCGGCTCATCGAAGCCGGTGTGCGTTTCGTCACCGTTAACATGTTTGAAACGGTCTTCGACGAGGTGACGTGGGACATCCACGGGTCGAAGCCGTTCACTGACATCGTGCAAATGTCGAAAGAGGTGGCGCCCAACTTCGACACCGCGTACACGGCGCTGCTCGAAGACCTCGCCGACCGTGGGTTGCTCGCGAACACGATGGTGGTGGCGCTGGGGGAGTTCGGGCGCACGCCGAAGGTGAACCCGGCGGGGGGCCGCGACCATCACCCGGGCGCGTGGTCGATCGTAATCGGCGGCGGCCCGTTGAAGGGCGGGCGCGTGGTGGGCCAAACGGACGAGCTGGGGTACGCGCCGAAGTCGCGACCGGTTACGCCGGGCGAGGTCGCGGCCACGCTGTACAAGGGGCTCGGGTTGGACCCGCACAAAGAGCTCCCGGGGCCGCAGAACCGCCCGATCCCGCTGGCGGACTACGCCGCGAAGCCGATCGGCGAGCTGTTCTGAGCGGGGGACAAGATGCGCCTGTTCGCCCTCTCGCAAGACGCGAGCGATTTCTACACCGCCGGCGGCTTTTGGGTCGGTGTAGTCGGAACCGTCGTCGGTGTAATCGCGTTTTTGATCTCGATCTGGCAGATCCGAAAGGCACTGGAGGAAGCCAGGAAAAGCAAGGCGGCAGCAGAAGCCGCCAGGATTGCGGCGGAGGAAACGTTCGCGGAAACGAAGGACAGTTACGAGCGGTTTGTGGCCGATCACGCGGGCCGCATGTTGACGGAGTTGCGGAGCGCGGTCAGCAACAGCGACTGGAAAGTGGCCGCCCTGCGAGCGCGCGATCTGGCCGACATGTTCGCCACGCTCCCGGCTACCGGCATCACCACGGCAGATGCTACGATGCAGGAGTCGATCGCGAGCCTACGAGAATTCGACCACACATTTACTGAACTCGCTGACAAAGAAGCGGGGAAATTGTCCGCGAAAGTGTTGAATGGGCAATGGAAACCGCTCTTGCGAAATCTCAACATCAAACTCGATGAGTTACGCGCCCCGTTACGGAGGAAACGACATGGTCCGAACGATTCCGGGGGTTCCACTGGAGAAGGTCCGGGGAATCGTCAGTCACTTGCTGAACAAAACCAAAGCAGGCCAGGTGAACTGGATTCGGAAGGAGACAAATAGCGACGTCCCCCAAACTCGTTACGAACTCGTTCTCCCAGACGCTCGGATTGCGGTCACCTACACCATCCCGCGCGCTCGGCCCGATGTCGTTACGCTCCAGTTCATCAGCCCCAACGGGGCCTTAATTGATTCGTGGGCGATTGAAGAACCGGATTACAACCCCGAATACGAGTCGCTGGAACAAGCAGATCCAGACGGCGACTGGCGGTTGCTCGACGGACTCTTCGACGAAATTCATCGGCAAGTGACGGGCTGGGACAAAGTCATCAGCCACATCGAACAACAGCTCGCGTCCCCCGGAACTATTGGCCAACCGACGTCGGGAAGTGGAGTTGTGACAGCTAAAAGCAGTGTCCAGGGTATCGGGTCTGCACCACAAGCTGTCATGGTCACGAAGCCCATGTTCCCTAACTAGAGTTTCCACATGCGGG
>DASWYH010000324.1:0-5632 GCA_036405095.1 Gemmata sp.
GACGAAGGGCTCCACACCATCTGCTGCCAGGTCACGGCCGAGTTCCTCGCGCACCAGCGGTCGATTGGGAACGATCTGAGCACCCCGTTTCCGATGTACGGGTTCCCCGGCCTGCGCCCCGGCGACCGCTGGTGCGTGTGCATCACCCGGTGGAAGCAGTCGATGGAGGCCGGGTGTGCGTGTCCGGTGATTCTGGAAGCGACCCACATGCACGCGCTGGAGTTCGTGGACCTTGATGACCTGCAACGGCACGCTGTTAGCATCGAGCCGAAGTCTTGAGTGGAACCCCATCTGAGAAACTACGATGCGACTCGATAACGCACCGGAAAGCGAAAACGTATCCGACAACCGCGGGATGGGGGGGAAGCTCGCCATCGGCGGTGGAGTGGGCGGGTTGTTGATTGTCGTTCTGGGTCTGATCTTTGGCGTCGATCTCGGCGGGCGCAACGCCATGAACCCCGGCGGGGGCGGAGGCGAGCCCCCCAAAGACGGCTACAAAACGTTCGCGAGCAAGGTTCTCGGGATGACCGAGGAGGTGTGGGCCGAGCAGTTCAAAGCCAACGGCTACAAGCCCTACGTTAAGCCGCAGATGGTACTCTTCTCCGAGGGCGTTCGCACGAAAGGCTGCGGCGACGCGCCGTCGTCGGTCGGCCCCTTCTACTGCCCGGCGGACCGCACGGTCTACCTCGACCCCACGTTCTTCGACGAACTGGAACAGAAGCTCGGCGGCTCGAAGGCCGAGTTCTCACAGGCGTATGTGATCGGGCACGAGGTCGGGCACCACGTCCAGAACCTTCTGGGCTACTCGTCACGAACGGACGCGAAGCGAAAGACCGCGAAGGAAAATGAGTACTCGATTCGGCTCGAACTCCAGGCCGACTACCTCGCGGGGGTGTGGGCGCACCACGCGGACAAAAAGTACAAGATCCTCGAATCCGGCGACGTGGAAAAGGCGCTCAAAACGGCGCGTGCGATCGGCGACAACCGCATTCAGGAGAAGATGCGGGGCCGGAGCCACCCGGAGAGCTTCAACCACGGCACCGACCGACAGCGGTACGCGGCGTTCTCCGATGGCCTCAAAACCGGCGACGCGAGCAAGAAGAAATTGGACCTGTATTTCGACGATTCGCAAACACCGTTCGACAACCGCAGCGGTGAGTTGAAGAACCCGACTCTGTTCGGGCGGTAAGTCGATGGTACGACCTGGGAGCGCGGGCATCTTGACCGCTCATGCAGAAGCCACAGCAGGTCTCCACGAGCGACACGCGTTGGGTTCCCTGGGAGCGCGGGCATCTTGCCCGCTCTTGGAACAGACAAGCAAAGGCTTTGGAAGGTCTCCGTGGGCTTCATGGCCCGGATCGCACTCCTGGGACCGCGGGCATCCTGCCCGCTCTTGCGACGCCCGCAAGGAAGCACCAGAGAGTCGCCGCGGGCCGCACCAAGCCCCAAAGCCAACTCCTCAAGTCACACGAAATGCCAGCGCGGGCGAAAGGCGCACCGCCTCTGCAACGGCTTGAACTCCGAGGGAGGCTCACTGCCGGGATGTCACTTTCGGGAACCTCTTACAGCTTCCTTGCGGGTGTCGCAAGAGCGGGCAGGATGCCCGCGGTCCCAGGAGTGCGATCCGGGCCATGAAGCCCACGGAGACCTTCCAAAGCCTTTGCTTGTCTGTTCCAAGAGCGGGCAAGATGCCCGCGCTCCCAGGAGAAAAACAGACGCGGCCGGGGCAAAAGCCCCGGCCGCGTCTGTTACCGTTTCGAACCGAACTTAGCTGACGAGATCCTTGATCCAGTAGGAGCTGGTCTTCTCGTTCGGCTTCTCGCCGGCGACGTAGTACGGGCGGCCGAGGTTGTCACGGACGCTCGCGTTGGTTTCCGGGGTCGGGTCGATCCCGAGGGCCTTGTAGATCGTGCCGTACATGTCGTTCACGCTGGCCGGGTTCTCGACCGCCGCGGTACCGTCCTTGTCGGTCGCACCGTAGACGACCCCACCCTTGATGTTACCGCCGCCGAGCACGACGCTCCAGGCGCGGGGGTAGTGGTCGCGGCCACCGTTCTGGTTGATGCGCGGGGTGCGCCCGAAGTCGCCCATCCACACCACGACGGTGTCCTTGAGCCGGCCGCGGTCGGCGAGGTCGCGCATCAGGGCGCCCATGCCCTTGTCCAGGGTCGGGAGGGTGCGGGTCGCGAGCGCGTTGAAGATGCCGTTGTGCATGTCCCAGCCGCCGAGGCTGACTTCGACGCACGCGACACCGGCTTCGACCAGCTTACGGGCCAGGAGGCAGCCGCGGCCGAAGTTGTTGGCGCCGGTCCCGGCCGCGCCGTACTCCTCCTTCAGGGCGGCGGAGATCGGCTTGCCGTCGCTCTCCTTGTCGAGGCTGAACACTTCCTTGCGGCTCGACACCACGAGACTCAGGGCCTTCTCGTACACCTCTTTGTGCGCCTGGGCGGCGTCCATCACCGGCTTCTTGCCTTCGTGCTGCACGAGCCCGCTTTCGAGGCGCTCGAAGATCGCGGCGCGGCGGACGGTGCGGTCCTGCGCGACGGCCGAGGACACGTTTTCCGGCGGCTGGCCCGGGTTCTGAACGGTGAACGGGGCGTACTTCATGCCGAGGAACCCGGCGCCGATCTGGGTGCCGCCGACCGAGATGAACGAGGGGATGTCCGCGTTCTTGGCGGCCTCCACGTCCATGCCCTGGTAGTAGCCGAGGACCGAGCCGATGGCGGGGTAGTCGATGACCGGGCTGCGCTGCTTGCCGGTGTTCATGATGAACGTGCCGCGGGCGTGGTCGCCCTCGAGCGAGTTCAGCGAGCGGATGATCGACAGGTTCTTGAACTGGCTCGCGACCTTCGGCAGGTGCTCGGTGATCTGGATGCCGCTGGCCGCGGTCTGCTTCGGCTTGTGCTCGCCGCCGTTCGGGCTGCCCGGCTTCATGTCCCAGAGGTCGATGGTCGTCGGGCCGCCGCCCATCCACAGGATGATGAGGCTCTTCTGCTTCTTCTTCAGTTCCGCAGCATGAGCGCGCAGGCCGGAGAGGAACGAGAGGCCGGGAACGGTAACGGCGGCGCCGGCCGCCGCGTGTTTCATGAAGTGCCGGCGATCGGTGGTCCCGAACATACTGCACGCTCCAAAGGGCGCCGGACAGGCCGGCTGGGTGATGAAACCGAGTTTACTTCGAAAGTCCGGTCCTTGCAAGCAATTACATTGCACGAAGGTTTGCGTTGCGGATCGGTTCTGCTTTTCTGACGCAGCACCGGTGCGGGAGTTCCCGATCTGGCACAGAAAAAGTCCCGATTCCGAACTTCGTGCCGCCACGGTGGACACCTAGCCGCGATTTCTCATCACTTTTCAACTCCCGACCGTGAGCAAGGTTCCGCTTACTGGGAAAACTCAGCACCATACTCCGCATGGAACCTTCATGGGCGGGACCGCGAACCGACTGTAACCTTTTGGCTCATTTGTGGTATCCGTTACCGTCGCCGTGCCCAGGAGGAACTTGATGACCGCATCGGATGAACCGGCCTCACCGCCCCAAGCCCCCAACCGGATCACACGAGCCGAGTGGGGCATGATCCTCATTCTGGTGGCGATCCAGTTCACGCACATGGTGGATTTCGTCATCATCATGCCGCTCGGCGGGCGGCTCATGCGCGAGCTTTCGCTCACGGAAGCCCAGTTCGCCCACATCGTTTCGGCTTACGCCTGGGCGGCCGGGGTCGCGAGCCTTGTCGCGAGCTTTGTGATGGACCGGTTCGACCGCAAGCACGTCCTGATGGCGATGTACGCCGGGTTCACCCTGAGTACACTGTTCTGCGGGCTGGCAGCGGGTTACGAGTGGTTGCTCGTGTCGCGCACACTCGCCGGGGCGTTCGGGGGAACCGCTGCGGTCGCGCTCATGTCGGTCATCGGCGACGTGTTCCCTCCCGAAAAGCGGGGGCGCGCGAGCGGGGCGGTCATATCGTCGTTCGCGGTCGCATCGATCGCGGGGCTCCCGGCGGGGCTGTTGCTAGCCGAGTGGCTCGGGCGCGGGGCGCCGTTTGTTGCGCTCGCGGCGCTGAGTGCGATTGTGTGGGTTCTCGCGTGGGCGAAGCTGCCGCCGGTCCGGGGCCACCTGAACGTGAAGCGCCCGAACCGCTGGGCCGAGTTCGCACAGGTGGTCAGCAACCGCAATTACCTCGGCGCGTTCGCGTTCACGTTCTTCCTGGTTCTGGGGACGTTCACGGTCGCGTCGTTCGTCGGGCCGTACCTCACCGCAATCAACGGGTGGACCGAGGGCCAGCTCTCGCAGCTCTACTTCGTCGCCGGGCTCTGCACCCTCATCGGGATGACCATCTTCGGCCGGCTCGCGGACCGGGTCGCCCGGCTCCCGCTGTTCCGCGTCCTGGGTTCGTGCGCGATGCTGATGGCGCTGGTGGTGACGCACCTCCCGGCCGGGCCGCTATGGGTGGCCGCGCTCGCGATGAGCGGGTTCATGGTGGCTGCCGCCGGGCGCATGGTGCCGATTCAGGCGCTCTTGCTCGGGGTCGCGCGCCCGCAGAACCGCGGCGCGTTCATGAGCGTCAACACGGCGGTGCAGCACGCCGCAACGGGGCTGGCGCCCCTCATCGCAGGCGCGCTGGTGACGATCGGCCCGAACTACGCGATCGGATACCCGAACGTGGGGTGGGTGGCGGCGGGAACGGCAGCCATTTCGCTCGTCCTCGCGGGCCTGTTGAAGCCGGCCCCGGCGGACCATTCGCCGCTGGACGCGCCCGCCGAGCGGGCTCCCGGTGCGAACCAACCGCTGCTGATCGCGTCCGCAGAGCCTGAACCCGAAATGGCCAAAGTGGCATCGTGAGAGGGGTTATTTCCGGACCGCCGGCGCGACAACCGCGGTTCTCTAGTTCGTCTTGTTGCTCGCCGGGCTACGAAATCGCACGACCCGCTCCTCCAGGGCGGGTGCCCTTCCCGCGGTCCCGGGGCTCAACCGCCCCGTAACTTCTCCAACAGCCGCTGGAAGTCGGCCGGCGGCGCAACCTCCCAACTCATCGCCGCGCCCGAATCGGGGTGAACGACCCCGAGCCGAGCCGCGTGAAGCATCGGGCGCTGCGCCCCGCTCCCGTCGGGCAACGGGCGCCCGTCGAGGGGCCGGTCGTACACGGTTTCACCGCACAGCGGGGAACCGGCTTCGCCCAGGTGAATGCGCACCTGGTGCGTGCGCCCCGTATCCAGTCGGCACTCCACCAGCGCGAACGCCCCGAGCGTTTCGAGAACCGTGACGTGAGTCACCGCGCGCTTCCCGTCCTCAGCGACGAGGTCCGTGGTGCTTCCGCGCCGGCCGTCGCCGCGGTCGGGCACGAACACGGACGCGATGCGCCCGGCTTTCGGAACCCCGCGGGTGAGTGCCAAGTACCTGCGGTCGGTGCTGTGCTTGCGGAACTGAAGGGTCAGGTGTTCGCCCGCGGCGCGGGTGCGCGCGAACACCACCAGTCCGGACGTGTCGCGGTCGAGCCGGTGAACCGCTGTCACCGCGCGGTCCGGAGTGCCGAGCAGCGCGGGGAGCATCCCGCCGAGCGTTTTCGTGAGGAACCGCTGCCCGTGTTCGCCGAACTCGTCGGCCTCGTCCTTGTGGCGCATCGTGGTGAGCCCGGCG